>NZ_JBIUCF010000018.1:0-249016 GCF_044593615.1 Nonomuraea sp. NPDC051941 | reverse complement strand
GCTCGCGCTTGCCAAGCACGGGAGCAGCCCACAGCAGGCTACGCCCGCCCGAACTACCTGATTCCTTCAGGGAACCACAGAGAATTCAAGACGCTCGTGTAGGCGATGGCGTCGGCCGCCGCCGCGACCGCGTCCAGGTGCTGCTTGATCCTGCGCGCCGGGTCGAGTTCCGGCGACGAGATGAGCAGGAGCCGCGTGGCCCCCTCGAACGCCTCGCGCAGGCTGTCCGGCTCGTCGTAGTCGCCCCGCCGTACCCGGACGCCCTGCGGGGCCCGTACGGGATCGCGCACGACGGCCACCACATCGGGCCGAGCGGACAACCGGTCGATGACCAGACGACCGAGCGCCCCGGACGCCCCGGTGACCACGATCATGGAACTCCCTCCGACGAAGATCGGCCAAGTCAACCGCCCACGACCCGCCGCCTGCCACCCATTTCCCACCCACCCCGGCCACCGGCCTACGCCCCACCCTGGTCACCGGCACCTGGGGGCCCGACCACCCTCGGTCGCCCGGCCTGCGGGCCCGACCGGCCAACCCCGGCGCGGGCCCGACCGGCTACCCCCGGCTACCAGCCCGCGGACGGCCCTCTGGGATACTCCCGCGCATGACAACAGACGGGGGGCGGCCGGGGTTCGCGACGCACGGGATCGGGTCGGACCACCCGATGACGTGGACGCTGCGCCGCGCGGAGCCGACAGACGTCGAGGCGATCGCGGACCTGCGCGCGTCGGTCATGCGCCCGGACCTGCAACGACTGGGCCGCTTCGACGAGCACCGGGTCCGGCAGCGGTTCCGGGACGCCTTCTGCCCGGACTACACGTCGGTCATCGAGACGGACGGCGACTTCGCGGGTTGCGTGACATTCCGCCCGGGCGAGGACGCGTGGTGGTTCGAGCACTTCTACCTCGCCCAGGAACTCCAGGGCCGCGGCCTCGGCTCGGCCGTGCTGCGCGAACTGCTGGAGCGATCCGACGCCGAAGGCCTGACCGTCCGGCTGAACGTCCTGCAGGGAAGCGCCGCACAACGGCTGTACGAACGCCACGGGTTCACTGTGGAGACCGAGGACCCGGTCGACGTCTTCATGGTGCGGGAACCGGCAGCAAGCTGAAGGCCATTCTGAAGTGCCTGGGCTGCAGATCCCGGAGAGCCGTCCGATCAGCGCCAAGGCGGAGCTGATGCTCCCATTTCCTCCACGGGATTGTCGTGAAAGCGCAGTCCGTCCATCAGGTGATCGAGCGCGTGCGGGTCGTCGCCGTACCACGAGCACGCCGTTGAGCCTGTGGTGGATCCCCTCCGGCGAACACCCCTAGTGCAGTTGCCGGCAGGCGAGTGCACAGGTGGAGGGGCATCCAGAGCCCGATGGGACAGGTACTGGCGTGGCTGGGCTCAGGCGATTTTCCGAACGTGCGACGCCTCGGCGGAGAGCGGCGCGCCGTCTCGGCTGAGCGGGTGGAGTTCGGGAAGCTCCCGCCCTTGGTCGTCGACGAGAACGGAGTGCGACTCGTCCGGGGCGAAGGCGTGGCGCTCGCCCCATTGGCGGAGGGCGACGACGGCCGTGAAGAGGTCCAGCCCGGCTTCGGTGAGCCGGTACGTGTGCCGTCTGCCGTCGGCGGCGGCGCTCTTGTCAAGGATGCCGTGCTCGACGAGTTTGCGGAGCCGGTCGGTGAGGATGTTGCGGGCGATCCCCAGCCGTTGAAGGAACTCGGTGAAGGTCGTCGCCCCGTCCATCGCGTCGCGGATGATCAGCAGGCTCCACCGGTCGCCTATCAGGTCGACGGTCCGTGCGACCGGGCAGGCCGGGTCGGTCCAAGCGCTTCCTGCGGCGAGTGCGACGTCCACCGGCCCCCTCCAAGATGAGTTGCAATATGAAACCAGTATGCCCTAGCTTCAGATGAGTTGCATTTTGCAACTTACTGGAGGGTGATATGTCGTCAGGATTGACCGGGAGGCAGCGGGCCGTGCTCGCGCTGGTGTGCGCGGTGGCGGTGTCGACCATCTACGGCATCCAGCCGGTCATCGAGGCCGCGGGCCAGGACCTCGGGCTGGGGGAAGGAGCCTTGGGGTGGCTGGTCGCCGCCGGCCAGATCGGCTATCTCGCGGGGCTGGTGCTGCTGGTCCCGCTCGGTGACCTGTTCGACCGCCGCAGACTCATCACGGTGCACATGCTGCTCACAGCGGTAGGTGCCGGGGTGGCCGCCGCCGCACCCAGCGGTGTCGTCGCGATCGCGGGCCTGGCCCTGGCCGGACTGTTCGCCGTGGTCGTCCAGATCACGGTGGCCTACGTCGCCGCCGTTTCACCGGACGGCGAGCGCGGCCGCAACATCGGAGCGGTCACCTCGGGCGTGGTCATCGGGATCCTCGGAGTACGGGTGGTCGCGGGCACGCTGGGCGAGCTGGCCGACTGGCGCATGGTCTACCTCGTGATCGCCGGACTCTGCGGGATGCTCGCGCTCGCCGCCCGATTCACCCTCGAGGCCGACATCCGCCGCCCCCGAGCCCGGTACGGGCAGCTGCTGTCATCGCTGGGTCGTCTGGTCGTCGGCGACCGGCTCTTCCTCAGCCGGGGACTGGTCGCGTTCTTCCTGTTCGCCTCCTTCGGCACGCTGTGGAGCGGGCTGGCGCTCCCGCTCGGCGCCGCGCCGTGGCACTTGGGCACTACCGAGATCGGACTGTTCGGACTCGCCGGTCTCACCGGGGCACTGGGCGCGGCCCGGGCCGGCCGATGGGCCGACCGGGGCCTGGCGCCCTCGGTCACCGGCTGGTCGCTGGCCCTGCTCACGGCCTCGTGGCTGCTGATCGCCCAAGCGGGGTCGTCGCTGTGGCCGTTGATCGTCGGCGTCATCGTCCTGGACTTCGCCGTGCAAGCCGTTCACGTCAGCAGCCAGCACCTGCTCACCAACGCCCGCCCCGACCAGAGCAGCAGCGTCATCGGCGCCTACATGGCCTTCTACTCCCTCGGCTCCGCGCTCGGTGCGATCACCACCACCTGGGCCTACAGCGCCGCCGGATGGCCGGCCGCCAGCCTGCTCGGCGCGGCCTACGCCGCACTCGGACTCCTCGTCGCCACCTCGACCCGACGCTTCACCGCTCTACCGCAGGCGCGGCAACCACGTGCGTCCGTATCGGACACGTCCCGCTGACACTCGATGGCGCGTTCGCTTCTCGGGTCCTCCCGCGCCAGCCGACGTCACCTGAGGGAAGTGTCACATGACAGTTGTCACAGGGGTTCGTGTTAGTTGTTTCTACCGGCGAAGGGGCCCGGCGGGCGAGGCTTGACCTGCAACAAGGGGCAGCGAGCAGTCCAGATGCCCGCTGCCACTCCCATCGGATCTCGGCTGCGAGCCGAGGCGGAAGGAGAGTGGGCCCGATGGCCGAAAGCCTCTACATTCTCGGTGACGAGGACCGCAAGAAGTTCGCCAGGCTGATCGCCGCCGCGTGGTCGGAGGACGACGTGAAGACCCGTTACGGCCGCGAGCCTCGCCTGCTGCTGGCCGAGTACGGCATCGCGTACCCGGAGGGTGTGGCCACGCCGCCGCTGCCCCCGAAGCCCGCCGGTCAGTTCAGCATCGAGGAGCTCGAGGTCGCGGCCGGCACCGAGGCCCCGGCCGACGGCTGCTTCGGCTCCGCCAGCTCGGTCAGCTGCTTCACCGGCTGCGTCGCCACCGCCTCCACCTTCGGCTGCGCGGGCGTGGCGGAGACCTGACAGTGCCGCGGGGGGCGCGGTCCGGCCCGCGGCGCGCTCCCACGCCCTTGCCGTGGCACCCGGCGGCCCGCCGCCGCCGGGTGCCGCCCCCGCCCCATCCCCGGCCGGGCGGGCAGATGTCTCCCCGGCCGGGGCGGTGAGGGGCCCGGTGATCGCGGCCGGTTCGCCGGTGACAGCCAGGCATCGGGCCGGTCGTTGCGGGCCTGGTGGTCGCGGCGGGTTCGCGGGTGACGGTCACGCCTCCGGTCGGCGGCGTCGGGATGAACGGCGCCGGATTGTTCGGAGCGGAAGCCACGAAATTCCGATATGTGCGAAAAGTAACCAGTGATGCGTTGCCACCGCCGAGATCGGTTGTCATGATCCGCTTGTGACCCAGACAGGGGTTCCCGGTTCGAGGGTGACGGCTCGCGCGCCACTGGAGGTGCGGCTCGGCCGCGCGGCGATCGTGGCGTTCGCCGTTTACCTGATCTTTCCCACGTTCGGTTACTACATCGAGAATCCACACCCCTGGCGCATCCCAGGCATCCTTCTGGCGATCGCGGTCCTCGCCCTCTACATCGCGGCCGGCTGCACCGGCCCGCGCGGGCCGTGGCACCGGTGGGCGGTGGGGGTCATGGCGCTCCTGGTCTACCTGCCGCTTCCGTTCCTGGGCGAGTGGTGGGCCGCGTCGGGCGTCTTCCTCGCCGCGATGGCGCTGGGGCTCCTGCCCAGGCCGTACCCCCTGCCGGCGTCCCTGCTGGTGGCCGTCGCCGAGACGGCCAAGTCGATGGTGCTCGGCGACGATCTCGTGGGCGGGCTGTCCTGGACCCTGTCCCTCTCCGTGGCGGCCATCCCCCTGGCGGGTCTGACGCATTTCGCGGAAACGGCGCGGGTCCTCTACGCGACCAGGGCCGAGCTGGCCATGGTCGAGGTGGCGGCGCAGCGCGCGCGGGCGATGGGCGAGCTGGAGGGCATCCTCGGCAGCCGGATCGACGCCATCGCCGAGCAGGGCCGCAGGGCCGTCGCCGGCGTGGAGGGCGACGCGGAGAACGTCAAGAAAGAGCTGGGCCGCATGCTCGACATGGCCCGCGAGGCACAGAGAGAGATGCGCGGTTTCGCGCATCGCGAGCAGCGGCTCCCATCAGGAAATCCTGACTACCAGAAATGATGAACATCACGATATGTCGGTGTTAGTTGTTTCTGGCGGCTTTTGCCGCTGATGACGAATCTGGACCTCGTAGGCGGCCGCCCCTGACCCACCCGGAACCCCGGGGCCTCACCAGCGAGGTGACCTCATGCCAGAAGACCCCACCCTGTCCCCGGAACTGCGCAGGCAGATCGCCAGATTCGTCGCACGCGCCTGGTCCGACGAGTCGCTCAGGCGGGAGTTCGAACGAGACCCGCGCGCCGCCCTCGCCGAAGCGGGCGTCGACTGGCCGCGTGAGCTGGCCACACCCGACCTGCCTGACCAACCCGGCCAGGCCATCGACCTGGAGAGCCTCGAATCGTCCGCGGGCGGCGCCCTCGGCACGATCGGCACGGTGAGCTGCCCGACCGGATGCTTCTCCGGCGGACAGAGCGCCTGACGACCTCGCAAGGCGTGGTGGTGGGCAGTCCAGATGCCCACCACCTCGCCAGACCAGCATCTCACACACCCGCGGCGGGAGGACTTGTGATGACTGTGGACACGATCGGCTGGGACACGACTCAGCGCAGGGCGTTCGGCGAGCTGACCGCGAGGTCATGGCTCGACGCCGACTTCAGACTCCGGTACGAGCGCGATCCCCTCTCGGTCCTGGCCGAGTACAACCTCCGGCCGGCCGACGGGGCAGGCGCCCCGACGCTGCCGCCGGAGCCCGGCGCCGAGCTCGTCATCGAGATCCTCGACGGGTCCGCGGAGATGCCGCCGCCCCCTCCGTGCCTGCTCAGCCTCTGCTTCTGCCTGTACACGCCGACCCCGGGAGAGTGACACGCGATGACCATGACCGCGACGGAGGCGCCAGGAGGCGAGCGGATCGACGAGCTCGTCTCCACGGTGCGGGCCAAGGCCTGGCTCGCCGCGGCCGCGCTCATCCTGGTCGCGGGCTGCGCGGCGAGCTGGGCCTGGCTGGGGCAGGTCCGTGACGTGGTCGCCGGCACCGGCGTGCTGGTGGCCGGCGCCGGTCCCGTGCCGGTGGCCGCCCCCGTGCCCGGCAGCGTGGCCGAGGTCCTGGTCCGCGTGGGCCAGGAGGTGACCCCGGCGACGCCGTTGGCCGTGCTGGCCGACGAGCGGGGACGCAGGCACGTCGTGACGGGCACCGCGAGGGGACGGGTGCTGCGTACGGCGGCCCCCGGCGCGGTCCTGGCCGCGGGCGGCACCGTCGCGGCGGTCGACCCGGCCGCCGGCCCCCTGCGGGCGCTGCTCATGGTCGGCCGGGACAGGATCGGCGCGCTCGCCCCGGGCCAGACCGTCACGTTCGGCGGCACGTTCGGCGGCACGGGCGCGCGGGGCCGGGTGAGCGCGGTCGAACCGTACCCCGCCTCCGGCGAGCTGCTGCGCCCGCTGTTCGGCGAGGCCCTGCGGGCGGACGGGCGGCACCTGGTGACCGTCGACCTCGACCGGCAGGCCTGGCCGGGCGCCACGCTCACCCCGGTGTCGGGGGAGATCACCGTCGCCGTCGTCCGCCCCGTGGACGCCCTGTTCGCCGGAGGACGTCGTGGCTGAGCACGCGACCAGGCCGCGGCCGGTCCGCACCGAGCGCCGGCCGCAGATGGAGGACGCCGACTGCGGGCCCGCCTGCCTGAGTACGATCTTCGCCCACCACGGCCTGCGCGTCCCCGTACGCGATATCAGAGAACGGTGCGGAGTGGGCAGGGACGGCCTCACGGGAGCCGGGCTCAAGGCGGCGGCCGAGGAGTACGGCTTCACCATCGGCGGCTGGCGGGTGGAGGCCGACGCGCTGGAGAGCTTCCCCGTCCCCTCGATGATCTTCGTCGACCAGCGGCACTACGTGGTGCTGGAAGGCATGCGCAAGCGGTGGGCCTACCTCAACGACCCCGCCGTGGGCAGGATCCGGCTGAGCAGGGAGGAGTTCCGGCGGCGATTCAGCGGGATCGTGCTGGTACCGCGTCCGGGCGAGGGCTTCACGCCGGGAGGGCCGCGGTTCCCCATGGCCCGCTCGGTGCTGGCGAAGGTGCGGCCGTACCTGTCCACGCTGCTCGCCATCGCCGTCATGGCCTTCATGCTGGCCCTGCCCGCGGCGGTCACCGCGCTGCTGACCCGGCTCCTGCTGGGCAAGGTGCTGGTCGCCGGCGGCGCGGCCTGGTCCGCGCCCGTGCTCCTCGGGCTGCTCGGCTGCGTCGGCTTCACCCTGGCCGGCATGTGGGCGCAGCAGCGGCTGCTCGGCGCCGTGCAGCTGGCGATGGCGGCCGACCTGTCCGGCCGGTACGTGTGGCGGCTGCTCAGGCTACCGGGCGACCACTTCCACCGGCGGCAGACCGGTGGCCTGGTGACCAGGACGTCCTTCGGCGCGGGGCTGGCCCTGCTGCTGTCGGACCGGGTCGCCGCCGTCATAGCGGCCGTGCTCACCATGGTGGTGCACTCGTCGATCCTGTTCGCCTTCCACCCGGCCTTCGCCGCCGTCGCCGTGCTGCTGGCGGCCGTCAATCTGGTGGCGATGCGCGCGGTCAGCCGCCGCACCGCCCCGCACCAGCAGCGGCTCATCTTCGACGAGCACCGCAGGGACAGCATGGCGTTCAACGGCGTCTCGATGGCCGAGTCGCTGAAGGCCGACGGCGCCGAGGGATGGTTCTTCGCCAAGTGGGCGGGGCTGTCGGCGCGGACCATGTCGGCGGTGCAGGAACTGATGCGGGTCACGCAGGCGCTGATGGTGGTGCCCGCCGCGCTCGGCTCGCTCGCCGGGGCCACCATGGTGATCACCGGAGCGGTGCTGATGGCCCGCGGTGAGGTCACGATGGAGACCGTCATCGCGGCCCAGCTCCTCGTCGGCGCCTTCCTCGTACCCATGTCCTCGCTGGTCGGGGTCGGCGCCGAGGCACAGGTCGCGGTCGCGCAGACCGGCATGCTCGACGACGCGCTGCATGCCGAGCCCGACCCCCGCCACGCCGAGCCCCCCGGCGCCCCCGAGGGGGCGGGGGGCCTGCGCGGCACGGTGGAGTTCGACGGGGTCACCTTCGGTTACGACCGCCAGCACGGGCCGGTGATCGAGGGGCTGTCGTGGCGCGCGGAGCCCGGCCAGCGCATCGCCATCGTCGGCCGCACCGGCAGCGGCAAGTCCACGGTCGCCCGCCTGCTCACCGGAGCGGCCGTGCCGTGGTCCGGGCAGATCAGGTTCGACGGCGTGCCGAGGGACGAGATGCCCAGGGAGACGCTGTCCACCTCGATCGGCTACGTGGAGCAGAACCTGCAGGTGTTCGAGGGTACGGTGGCCGACAACCTCACGCTGTGGGACCCGACGGTTCCCGCGTACCGGCTGCGCCGGGCGCTCGGCGACGCCTGCATCGCCGAGGTGGTCCACCGCAGGGGCGGGCTGTCGGGCGGCTGGGTCGAGGAGCGGGGCCGCAACCTGTCGGGCGGCGAGCGGCAGCGCCTGGAGATCGCCAGGGCGCTCGCGCTGTCCCCCTCGGTGCTGGTGCTGGACGAGGCCACCAGCGCGCTGGACGCGGAGACCGAGGCCCTGGTGGACGCCAACCTCAAAGCCAGGGGCTGCACGTGCGTGGTCATCGCGCACCGGCTCAGCACCGTACGCGACAGCGATCTGATCCTCGTGCTGGACCGCGGCAAGGTCGTCCAGCGGGGAACCCACGCCGAGCTCATCGCCGAGTCCGGCCCCTACCGCACACTCGTCGAGGAAGCGGCATGAACGGCTACCCCGTCAGTGAGATCGAGCTGATCGACCCCTATGCCTGCTGGCACGTGGTCAGCGGCTCCGTCGACGTCCTGCTGGCGCCCGTGGACGGCCAGGGCCCCCGCCGCCGCGTCGTCCGCGTGGAGAGCGGGCAGCTCATGCACGGCTTCGCCGCCACCGACCTGCCGCGGGGCTACACCGTTCTGGCCTCCCCGGCCGACGGGACGTCGGTGCGCCGCGTCCGCAGGGACGCGGGCGCGGTGTCGGCCTGGGCGCGCCGCCTCCACGGGCCCGGCGCGCAGGCCGGCTCAGGCGGCGGCCGGACGGCGGCGCTCGACCCGCCGAGCGAGCGCGAGCTGCGCGCACTGCACCGCGGGGCGCTGGAGCAGGTGCTGCTGCTGGCCGAGGCGGAGGAGGCCGATCGGGACAACTGGCGCGTGGCCAGGGTGGCGGCCACGAGCGAGACGCTCCGGCGGTCGTTCGCCGATGTCGGGGTCGCCGCCGGCGCGCCGCCCTCCCCTGACCGGCCCCGGACGACCGCCGAACACGCCGCGAAAGTGGTCAAGACGCTCGGCGACCACTGCGGGTTCGCCGTGCGGGAGAGCGCCCCGGGCCCCGACGCCGGGTCGGCGTCCGGCGACCCGCTCGGCGCGGCGCTGGACGCCGCCAGGGTCAGGCACCGGCGGGTACGCCTTTCCGGACGATGGTGGCGCACGGCCACCGTCCCTATGATCGGCTTCACCCGGGAGGGCGGGCGGCCGGTGGCGCTCCTGCCGCACCGGGGCGGCTACCGCGCCGCGGACCCGGCGGCGGACCCGTGCCGGGTGACCGAGTCCGTGGCCGCCGGCCTCGCCCCGGACGCCTGGCAGATCTACCCGCCGCTCGGCGAGGGCGTCGCCACCCCCGTCGCGCTGCTCAGGTTCGGCCTGCGCGGCGCGGGCAGGGAGCTGGCCTGGCTCCTCGCGGCCGGCGGCGGCGCCGGGCTGCTCGCGCTCGGCGTCCCCCTGCTCACCTTCAGCCTGCTGACCTCCGCGTCCAACCCCGCCGACCGGCCCGCGACGATCTGGACCGCGGTGATCATCGCCGCCATGGTGTGCGCGAGCGCCCTGCTCCTCGCCGTGCGCAACTCTGTGCTCGTACGCGTCCACGGACGTCTCCAGGAACGGCTCGAACCCGCCGTCTGGAGCCACCTCATCTCCCTCGACCTGCCGTTCTTCAACCGGTACAGCACCGGCGAGCTGGTCCAGCGCGCCAACGCCATCTCCGACATGCGCAAGGCGCTCGGCGAGGCCGCGGTCAACTCCCTCCTCGGCGGCATGTTCTCCCTGTTCGGCCTGCTGGCGCTGCTCGCCGTGGACTGGCGGCTGGCCCTGGTCGCGCTGGGCGGGGTGGTCGCGCTGCTCGCCGTGCTCGCCGGGCGCGCGGTCCGGCAGCAGCGGCACGAGCTGGTCATGCACGAGCAGTACGGGAAGGTCTACTCCCTGCTTTACGCGTGCCTCGGCGCGATCGACAAGATCCACGTCGCGGGCCGGGAGGCCCAGGTGTTCGGGCTGTGGTCCCGGCTGTTCGCGACGCAGCAGCGCGCGGCCGAGGCGATCCAGCGCGAACGGGCGGTGTCGACGGCGATCGGCGCCTCGGCGCAGCCGGCGCTGCTGCTGCTCCTCGCCGCCACCGGCCTGGCCTGGGGCGTCCCGACGGCGTCCTTCGTGATCGCCGCCGTGGCGCTCGGCCAGTTCGTGCTCGCGCTCGGCCAGATGAACAGGGCGGTGGAAGCGGCCTTCGCCCTCCTGCCCCGGTTCGAGCGGCTGCGCCCGGTGCTCGAGCGGGCGCCCGAGACGTCGCCGGGCGCGAAGGACCCGGGCGAGCTGAGCGGGCTGGTACGGCTCAGCGGCGTCTCCTTCGCCTACCCCGGCACCGCGATGCGGATCCTCGACGACGTGTCGATGGTGTTCAAGCCGGGCGAGTTCGTCGCGGTCGCGGGCCCGTCCGGCGCGGGCAAGTCCACGCTGGTACGGCTGCTGCTGGGCTTCGAGCCGCCCCGCACCGGCCAGGTGCTCTACGACGGCGGCGACCTGCGCGACCTCGATCTGCGCCGCGTGCGCGCCCAGGTGGGCGTGGTGATGCAGCAGGCCAGAGTGCTCAGAGGCTCGATCCTGGAGAACATCATCGGCGACGTGCCCGGTGCGACGGAGGAGGACGCCTGGTGGGCGGCCCGCCTGGCCGACCTGGACGGCGACATCGCCGCGATGCCCATGGGCCTGCACACCGTCGTCGGAGAGGACAACGCGTCCTTCTCGGGCGGTCAGCTCCAGCGGCTGCTCATCGCCAGAGCGCTGGTGAAGCGCCCGCGCGTCCTCATCCTCGACGAGGCGACGAGCGCCCTGGACAACCACACCCAGGCGCTGGTCAGCCGGAGGATCGCCGAGTTGGACATCACCCGGATCGTGATCGCGCACCGGCTGAGCACCATCAAGTCGGCGGATCGGATCTACGTACTCGACCAGGGGAGGGTCGTCGCCGACGGCCCCTTCGAGGAGCTGATGGACGACAGCCGGCTCTTCGCCCGCATGGTCCGCCGACAGGAGGTCTGAGATGACGGTCTCGGTTCACGCCGGATACGCCGAAGCGCAGGGCGAGGGCCTGCTCGCGGTTCCGGGTGGGGACGAACGGCTGATAGCCGTGCTCGCCGCGGCGGCGCCCTTCCCCGAGCGCGTGTCGGGAGAGTTCTTCGTCCCCGTGGCGGGGCGCAGCCCGCGCCAGGCGTCCGAACGCACCACACGCTGGCTGAAGGCCGCCGTCGGCGACGACGAGGACGCCAAGCGGGCGCTGCTGCACCACCGCAGGCGCTCCGGCCGCGACCTCGGCGCCGGGCTCGTCGACGTCCGGCTCGCCGACCCGGGCAGGCTGCCCGACTGGGGTTACGCCCTGGTGGACTTCCTGCTCGCCCAGCCGCCCACGGCCGCGGCCGACCCCGCGTCCGGGCGGCCCGGCTCCCCGTTCGTGGCGTTCAGGCGCGCCGTCAACCGGCTGGTGGACATGAAGGACGGGACGGTACGCGGAGTCCCCGTCACCCCCGAGGCGTGCGAGGACATCGCGGGCCAGCTGATCGAGCGCCTGACGCAGGTCTGCTTCTCCGGCTTCGCGTTCGAGGCGCAGCTCGCCGGCACCGCCAACGACGTGTCCGCCTGGCTGCAGAGCCCCGGCCTGGACGTCAGCCAGTCCGGCTGGCTCGACCGGCTGGAGACGCTCCCGGGGCTGGCCTACGTCATGGGCATGGCCTGCCTGCAGTGGCGGCGCGTCGTTCACGAGCTCTTCGACCGGTTGAACGCCGACCTGCCGGAGCTGCGCAGGACGCTGTGGGGCTGGACCGCCCCCGGACCGGTCACGGGATACTCCGGCGACTCGGGCGACCCGCACAACCACGGCCGGGTGGTCACGTTGCTCACCTTCGCCTCGGGCGAGCGGGTCGTCTACAAGCCGAAGGACCTGCGCTCGGTGGTCGGGCTGATGGACGTGTGCACCCTGCTGAACAACCACGGGCTGCCGCTCACCCTGCACACCCGCACGGTCGTCCTGCGCGACGGCTACGGCTGGGAGGAGTACGTCACCGCCGAGCCCGCCACCGACGAGGACAGCGTACGGCGCTACTACACGCGCCTGGGCATGCTGGCCAGGCTCGCCCAGTTCCTGGAGTGCCGCGACCTGTGGGCCGACAACCTGGTCGCCAAGGGGGACACGCCGGTCTTCATCGACCTGGAGAACGTCCTCCAGGGCCGCATCAGCAAGCCCGCCCTCATCGGAGACCGCATCCAGTCCCTGTGGGGGCAGGTCGAGGAGACGGTGGTCAAGACCGCCGTCATCAGCTTTCCCCGGGTGATCGCGGGCGGCGTCCAGTCGCACGACATCGGGTGCATGGCCGGACTGCAGGAGCAGGTCGCGCAGAACCCCCAGTTGTACCCGCTCGGCTGGGAGGCGCCGCCGTACCGGCCCACGTGGGGCGCGGGCGAGCTGGCCGACCCGAGCCGCTACGCCGACGAGGTGGCCGAGGGCTACCGGCAGATGCAGGACTGCCTGACGCGCAACCGCGAGCTGCTCGCCGACGCCTGCGGCCCGCTCGCGCTGTTGGAGGACGCGCCGGTCCGCTACATCTGGCGCAGCACCTGGGACTGCGTCGAGCTGCTCGGCATGAGCCTCAGCCCGGGGGCGCTGATCGACGGGATGGCCAGGGAGATCACCTTCGCCCACCTGTTCCGCAGCGCCCGCGAGACGCTGCGGCGGGACCCGGGGCGCGAGGACATCCTGGAGATCGTCGAGCAGGAGATCGACGCGTTCCGCCGGATGGACGTCCCCCTGTTCGTCTCCAGGCCCGGCTCGGACTCGGTGTTCACCCCCGACGGCGTCGAGATCCCCGGGCACTTCTCGGGCACGGCGTGGCAGCGGCTTCAGGACCGCCTCGCCGACCTGGCGGGGTTCCCGGTGGACGAGCAGCTCGCCGTGCTGGAGACCTGCCTGGACTTCACGGGCGCGGGGCAACTGCCCACCTTGTTCCCCGGCCCCGGGCCCCGGCCCCGCACGGTGCGCGAGATCGGCCAGTACGTCTACGACCTGTCGGGCCGGCGGGCGGAGCCCGAGGCCGAGGTGCTGCTCGCCCGCGCCGGCGAGCTCGCCGACCAGGTGCTCGCCAGCGCCGTCCCGGTCGGCACGCCCGCGGGCGGCCCCGTCGGCGAGCGGTCCGGCTGGATCGGCGTGGTCACCTATCCCGCGCACGGCCTGGACCAGGTCGAACCCCTTCAGGGTGACCTGCTCACCGGCACCGCCGGCCTCGCCGTCTTCCTCGCCGAGCTGTACGCCAACACGGGCGCCCCCGGCCACTGGACGGCCGCGCAGGACGCGCTGGACGCCTCGGCCGAGTTCGCGACGCTGTCCACGCAGTCGGGCGTCTACCGCAGGATGTGCGGGACGCTCGCGCCCGTCGGGGCGTTCGTGGGCCTCGGCTCGACCATCTACGCGCTGAGCCGCTGCGGCGCCACCCTGGCCGACACCAGGCTCGTGGAGCGGGCGGTCGCGCTGGTGCCGCTCGCCGAGGCCCAGCTGTCCCTGCCGACCAGCGCCGAACCCGTGCTGGGCCGGGCCGGGCTGCTGCTCGCCCTGCACAAGCTGCGCGAGGCCGCCCCGACGGCGGTCCCCGCGGCCGAGGCGCTCGCCGCGCGGCTGCATGAGGAACTGCTGGCCGAGCTGGCCGGCGGCGGCGCGGCCCGGTCGCCGTACCCGCTGGGCGTGCCCGCGCTCGACGGGGTGCCCACCGGGGTGGACGGGCTGGTGTGGGCGCTGGCCGCCAGCGCGAGCGCGCTGGGGGAGGCCGGCCCCGGGAAGACCGGCCCCGGGAAGACCAGCGCTGCCGCCGCGCCGCTGCTGGCGCACCGGTTCGCCCTCGACACGCCCGGCTCGCTGCTCGCCGCCGTCGCCACCGCCCACCTCCTCACCGGCGAGGTGCCCGGCGACCTGCGGGAGCGCGTGGCCAGGTACTGCGCGCCCGAGGCCGGACGGTCCTGCGCGCGGCTCGTCGTGGACGCCGAGGTGGCGCTGCACACCGCCCGCCTGACCGGCGACGGGGCGCTGGAGCGGTCCGCCCGCGAACTGGCTGCCGAACTGCTGCGCCGCCGCGACCACACGGGCCGCTGGTTCGCCGACCGGCGGCGCGCCGACCGCCTGTCCCTGTCCGCAACCGACGGGCTCGCCGCGGCGGGGCTCACCCTCCTCCGGCTCGCCGACGACCAGGTCGCCTCGCTGCGCCTCGTGCACTGACCGAAAGGAACGTTATGGACGCCCGACCAGCTTTCCGCCGCCATTTCAGGGTCGAGGTCATCGAGGGAGACGGGGTCTTCCTGATCAACGAGCGCGACACGCACGTGCTCACCGGCCGGTCGATCGAGGCGGTGGCCGGCCTGCTCGACGGCAAGCACACCGTCGACGACATCCTGGTCGCGGTGGAGCCGGACGTCCCGCCGGAGAACGTCTACTACGTGCTCCACACGCTCAGGCAGCGCGATCTGCTGGTCGACGTCACCGAGGACGTGGATCGGAGGACGGCCGCCTACTGGGAGATGGCCGGACTCCAGGCGCAGGAGGCGGTCGCCGCGGTGCGCGGCGGGCGGGCCGAGCTGCTCACCGTCGGGGACGTGCCCGCCGAGGAGCTGCGGGACCTGCTGGTCGCCGAGGGGGTGGAGGTGACCGGCCCCGGGGAGGACGCGGCGCTGACCGTCGTGCTGACCGACGACTACCTGCGCGGAGAGCTGGCCGACGTCAACCGGCGGCACCTGGCGGAGCTGCGGCCATGGCTGCTGGCCCGCACGACCGGCCCCGTCCTCTGGCTGGGCCCCGTCTTCCAGCCGGGGGAGAGCGACGGCGGCTGCTGGCGATGCCTGTCCCAGCGGTTGGAAGGGCACCGGCAGTCGCTGACGTACGTGGAGGACAGGTTACGGAGCAGCCGCCCGCTGGCCCTGCCCGCCGCCGACCTGGCGCTGACCCGCGGCGCGGGCGTGCGGCTCGTCGCGGCCGAGGCGGCGAAGTGGCTGGCCGGGGCTAGAAACCCGCAGCAGCGCGACCTGGTCACCTTCGACACCATGCGCCTCGGCGCCACCCGCCACGAGCTGCGACGCAGGCCGCAGTGCCCGGAGTGCGGCGACGCCGGCCTCATGGCCGCGGCCGCGCAGTCCCCGGTCGAGCTGCGCTCACGGCCCAAGACCTTCACCGCCGACGGCGGCCACCGCTCCAAGCACCCGGAGGACACCGCCGAGCGGTACGCCCACCTGGTCAGCCCGGTTACGGGCGTCATCCGTGAACTCACCCGGATGGACACCAGGACGCCGTTCGTCAAGGCGTACGTGGCCGGGCACAACTTCTCCCGGGAGACCCGCGACCTCGCCATGCTGCGCAAGGGCCTGCGGACCCAGAGCGCCGGCAAGGGCATGACCGACCTGCAGGCCAAGGTCAGCGCCATGTGCGAGGCGATGGAACGCTACTCCGGCATCTTCCAGGGCGACGAGGCCAGGCGCACGGCGAGCCTGCGGGAGCTCGGCGCGGACGCCGTACACCCGAACGCCTGCTCGCTCTACAGCGACGCCCAGTACCGCACCCGCCGGGAGGTCCGCGCCACCTCCAGCTACTCCTACGTCAACGACCCCTTCGACGAGGACGCCGCGATCGAATGGACGCCCGTGTGGTCGCTGACCGAGCGGCGGCACAAGTACCTGCCCACCGGCTACCTCTATTACTACTACAACGACCAACGCTCCACCGGCCCGCTCTACACCTGGGCCGACTCCAACGGCAACGCCGCCGGCTCCTCCCTGGAGGACGCCGTCCTTCAGGGCTTCATGGAGCTCGTCGAGCGGGACGCGGTGGCCGTGTGGTGGTACAACCGCCTGCGGCGGCCCGCCTTCGATCTCGGCACCTTCGCCGACCCGTGGATCTCCGAGTTCCAGGAGGTCTACGCCGGTCTCGGCCGCGACCTGCACGTGCTCGACCTCACCAACGACCTCGGCGTCCCGGTGGCCGCCGCGGTCAGCCGCCGGGTCGACGGGCCGACCGAGGACATCCTCATGGCCTTCGGCGCCCACTTCGACGTGCGCATCGCCGTCCAGCGCGCCCTGGCCGAGCTGAACCAGTTCATCCCCGCGGTCATCGACGTCGGCCCGGACGGCGTCACCCGTTACCGGTTCCCCGAGCGCGACCAGGTCGACTGGTGGACGAACGCGCGCGTCGCCGACCACCCCTACCTCTCGCCCACCTCGATCTCCGTGCCCGCGTCCGCCTACGCCCGGCCGGCCACCGCCGACCTGCTCGACGACGTCGAAGCGGCCCGCGCGCTGGTCGAGGAGCGCGGGATGGAGATGCTCGTGCTCGACCAGACCAGGCCCGACATCGGCCTGCCGGTCGTCAAGGTCATCGTGCCCGGCCTGCGCCACTTCTGGCGGCGGCTGGCCCCCGGCCGCCTCTACGACGTGCCCGTACGGCTCGGCTGGCTCGCCGAGCCCACTCCGGAGGAGCAGATGAACCCCATCACGATGTTCCTGTGACCGGCCCCGTGGCTCTCTCCATGGTGGGGCTGCGCGAGGACGCCGTCGTCGAGTCCGCGGGCGGCGTGCTGACCATCGCGCAACCCTTCGGCACGGTCACCCTGCGCGGCCTGCCGCAGGCCGTCGAGTCGCTGCTGCGCGAGCTGCCCGGCACGCTGGCGGACCAGGACGATCTGGCCGAGCGGCTCCTCGCGGCGGGCGGCACCAGCCACGACGCTGCCCTGCTGTACCTGACGCTGTCGCGGCTGAGCGCGGTCCTCGTCCACGCGGTCGAGCCGCTGCTGCGGGTGGTGCCCATCGCCCGCGACGCCCGGTTCCGGCTGCCCGCGCTCGCTCCCAGTGACACCGTGCGCCTGTCGAGGTTCGCGCTCGTCCGCAGGACGGATCAGGGACTCGTCCTGGAGTCCCCGCTGTCCCGGCACCGCGTCACGCTCACCGAGGACGCCATGCCGCTGCTCTCCGCGCTCGGCCGCCCGGTCATGGTGAAGGAGGCGCCCGAGGCGATCGGCCACCTCGTCGCCGCCGGCATGGCGGTCGCGGGCGACGCCGAGGAGCGCGATCCCGCGCTGCGCTCGTGGGACTTCCACGACCTGCTCTTTCACGCCAGGAGCAGAGCGGGGCGGCACGAGCAGCCGTTCGGCGCGACCTTCCGCTTCCTGGACGAGACGCCGCCGCCACCGGTGATCAAGCAGCCTCCCGAGGGCGCCGCCGTCGAGCTGTACACGCCCTCCCTGGAGGAGGCCGCCGCGGCCGACCCGCCGTTCACCACCGTGCTGGAGTCGCGCAGATCGGTGCGCCAGTACGCCGGCCCGCCGACGGTCCGGCAGCTCGGCGAGCTGCTCTACCGGGCCGCCAGGGTCAGGCGCGTCTTCGGGCCGGCGCCCGGCATGCCGTACGAGGCCAGCAGCAGGCCCTACCCGGGCGGCGGCGCCGTCTACGAGTTGGAGCTGTACCTGACCGTGGCCCGGTGCGAGGGCCTGGACAGCGGCGCCTACTACTACGACCCGCGCGGCCACCGGCTCGTCACCCTTCCCGCCAGGGACGAGGACGCGCGGGCGATGCTGGCCGCGGCGAGCCTGGCCACGGGCGGGACGGCCAGCCCCGACGTGCTGATCACCATCACCTCGCGCTTCCAGCGCATGTCGTGGAAGTACTCCTCGATCGCCTACGCCGCCACGTTGAAGACCGTCGGCGCGCTCTACCAGACCTTCTACCTGGTGGCCACCGCGATGGGCATGGCGCCCTGCGGCCTCGGCAGCGGCGACGCCGACCTGGCCGCCCGCACCTTCGGCCTCGACTGGGCCACCGAGTCGTCGGTCGGGGACTTCCTCATCGGCGGCGCCCCCGCAGAGTCCGATCCGCACAGACAAGGAGACCGCTGATGGCCGAAAGCATCTACATCCTCGGGGACGAGGACCGCAGGAAGTTCGCCCGGCTGGTGGCGGCGGCGTGGCAGGACGCCGAGCTGCGGAGCCGCTACGAGAGCGGTCCCAGGGCCCTGCTGAGCCAGTACGGCATCGTCTACCCGGAGGGGGTGCCCACGCCGCCGCTGCCGCCCAAGCCGGAGGGCGAGTTCGACATCACCGACCTGGAGTCGGCCGCCGGCTCTTCCGAGCCCGGCACGGTCAGCACCATTCTCACGCTCACCAGCATGACCGGGCCGAGCGTCCCCAACACGACGGGCGACACGTTCTGAGCGATCGCGCTCTGCCCGGAATCCACACAGACAAGGAGACCTCTGATGGCTGAGAGCATGTACGTCTTCGGGGACGAGGACCGCAGGAAGTTCGCCCGGCTGGTGGCGGCGGCGTGGCAGGACGGCGGGCTGCGGGGCCGCTATGACGGCGACCCCAGGCCCCTGCTGAGCCAGTACGGCATCGTCTACCCCGAGGGGGTGCCCACGCCGCCGTTGCCGCCCCAGCCGGAGGGCGAGTTCGACATCTCCGAGTTGGAGTCGGCCGGCGGCTCTGTCGCGTTCACGACGGACGGCACGGCCAGCTCGATCGGCACCGCCCTGTGCAATTCGGTCTGCTTCGGCGACACGCAGTGAGCGAGACGGTGATCGAGGTCTCCGGACTTCGTAAACGCTACGGGCAGTTCACGGCCGTGGACGGCATCTCCTTCGACGTACGCGAGGGGGAGGTGTTCGCCCTCCTCGGCACGAACGGCGCGGGCAAGACCACCACGATCGAGATCCTGGAGGGCTACCTCAGGCCCACCGAGGGCACGGTACGGGTGTTCGGCGAGGACCCGGCGGGGCACCGCGCCCCGCGCGCCAGGATCGGCCTGGTGCTGCAGGAGTCCGGCCTGTTCGGCGACCTGTCGGCGGCCGAGACGGTGGCCGCCTGGAGCCGGTTCACCACCGGCGCCAGACCCGTGGCCGAGGCGCTGGAGCTGGTGGGGCTGTCCGGCCAGGCCCGGACCCGGGTCAAGCGGATGTCCGGCGGCGAGCGGCGCAAGCTCGACATCGCGCTGGCCACGCTCGGAAGCCCCGACCTGCTGTTCCTCGACGAACCGACCACGGGGCTCGACCCCGAGGCCCGCCACCGGGTCCGGGACCTGGTCAGGGATCTCGCGGCCGGCGGGATGACGGTGCTGCTCACCACGCACTACCTGGAGGAGGCCCAGGAGCTCGCCGGCCGGGTGGCCATCATGGACAAGGGCGGGATCGTCACCCAGGGCACGATGGCGGAGGTGCTGGGCCGGGGCTCGGGCCGGGTCGCCTTCGAGCTGCCCGAGGACACCGCCCTCGACGGGCTGCCGGTGGGCGAGCAGGACGCGCTCACCGTGACCGGGCGGCGGTGCGTGATCCTCACCGCCGAGCCCGAGTCGGTGGCGCACTCCGTGCTCGGGTGGGCGCATGTTCGTGGCGTACGGCTCAGCGGTCTGGACGTCCGACAGGCGACGCTCGAAGAGGTCTTCCTCGACATCGCCGGCGCGCGCGGGGAGGAGGCCAGGACGTGACCGCCTACACGCTCGCGCACTTCCGGCTGACCCAGACGCTGTTCTGGCGCACGCCGGTGTCGGTCGGCGTCGCCCTGTTCTTCCCCGTCGTGTTCGGCGGGCTGATGCCGCTGATGCTGCCGGGCGGGACCAGGGACGGGGCGCCGGTCGATGTCGGCATCATGACCGGCGTCATCGTGATGGGCATCGCCAACCTGGGTTTCATGACCCTGGTGGAGTCCTTCGTCGTGCGGCGGCAACTGCTGATACTCAAGCGGCTGCGCGGGACGGAGCTGCCCGACCTCGCCATCTTCGGCGGGGAGATCCTCACCGTGCTGTCGATCGGTCTGCTGCAGCTCGTGCTGATCGTCGGCCTGGCCAGGGTGATGCACGGTGTCGAGCTGCCGGCCAATCCCGCCCTGCTGGTGGTCACGGTGCTCCTCGGGCTCGCGGTGTTCGCCGCGATGGCCGTCGCGGTGAGCGGCAGGATTCCCGCGCAGGGCTCCACGGTCGTGGTGAGCCTGCCGTTCCTGCTGCTCGCCATCGGCCTGTCCGGGTTCGCCTACCCCGTCTCGGCGTTCCCCGGCTGGTTGCGGATCGTGTCCTCCTTCCTCCCGTTCGGACGGGTGGCCGAGGGGGTCAGCACCGCCTATCTCGGGCGGGACTACGTGGGACACGCCGGGGCCAGCGTGCCCCCCAAGGTGGGGATCCTGGAGGGCTTCCTGGTCATGTGGCCGGGGTGGCTCGTCCTGGCCGCCTGGCTCGTCCTCTCATTGCTCGCCGCGAGAAGGTGGTTCAAGTGGGAGCCTCGCAGAGGCTGAGGGGCGTCGGGCCGGGCACCGTACGGCTGGCCCGCGCCACGGCCGGGGTCTTCCTCGTCGGCATGGCGGCCTTCGCCGCCGTGCCGCTCGCGGAGGCGCTCGGCGTCTACTCCTCCGTCCGGGTCGTGACCGCGGTCGTCCTCATCATCGGCCTCACCGGCTGCTACCTGTGGCTGGCGGTGCGGGCCGTGCTCGACCGGGGTTCGCGGTGGGATCCCGCGGTGCTGGCGGTGATGTGCGTACCGGCCCTCGCCGTGCCGTTCGCCGCCGGGCCCACCTGGCTGAGCGTCGGGTTCATGCTTCCGCTCGCGTTCGCGGTCACGCTGCGGGGCCGGTGGGCGGCGCTGGGGTTCTTCGCCTCGCTGGCCGCCGGCCTGGTCCTGCCGGCCTCGCAGGACCTGAGCTGGGTGCTCTTCGGTTCCCTGCAGAACCTGCTCACGGCCGGCGCGCTCGCGGGCCTGACCATCTTCGCGACCTTGCTCGCCGAGTTGCAGCGCACCCGAGAGGAGGCCGCCAAGCTCGCCATCACCGAGGAGCGGCTCAGGTTCGCCCGTGAGCTGCACGACGTGCTGGGGCACAACCTCTCGGTCATCGCCATGCGGACCGAGCTGGGCACACGGATCCCGCCCGAGGAGATCGGGCGGCTGCGCCGCGAGCTGACGGAGATCCACGACATCGCCAGTCGCTCGCTGCACGACGTGCGGGCGGTGGTCAAGGGCTACCGCGAGATGTCGCTGGAGAGGGAGCTGAGCGGGGTGCGCCGGGTGCTGGAGACCGCCGGCGTCCGATGCGACTTCGCCGAACTGCCGCCCTCGCTGCCGCCGGAGGTCCGCGTGGCGCTGGCCTGGGCGGTGCGCGAGGCGGCCACCAACCTGCTGCGCCACAGCGACGCCACGGTCTGCCTGCTCGGGGTCGAGACCGACGGCGACCGCATCACGGTGACCGTCGCCAACGACGGCGTGCGCCCGGACAGCGACTCGATCGCCGCCGGAGCGGCGGACGCCGAGGCGACCGTGGGCGGGAGTGGCCTGGCCGGGCTCGACGAGCGGCTCGCGCAGGTGGGCGGGAGCTGCGGACGGCACACCGAAGACGGCTGGTTCACGCTGTCGCTGGACGTTCCTGGCCGCCTCCCGGCGGCCGCACTCACCTCTGCTACAGGAGACCGGAGATGATCAAAGTTCTGATCGCGGAGGACCACGACCTCATCAGAGGTGCCCTGATCGCCCTCCTGTCGGAGGAGCGGGACATCCGCGTGGTCGAGGAGGTGTCCAGGGGCGACGAGATCGTGCCCGCCGTCGTCGGCTCCAAGCCGGACGTGGCGCTGCTGGACATCGGGCTGCCGGGCATCGACGGCCTGGAGGCGGCGGGCCTGATCAAGGAGCTGGAACAGCCGCCCCCGGTGCTCATTCTCACCAGTGTCGGCACGCCCGGTAACTTCGAGCGGGCCATGGCCGCGGGGGTGCGCGGCTTCCTGGTCAAGGACGCGCCCGCCCACCGGCTCACCGACGCCATCCGGGTGGTGGCCAGGGGCGAACGTTACATCGACTTCGACGTGGCCGCCGACGGCGGCGAGCAGGAGATCGACACCAATCCGCTGACCACGCGGGAGATCGCCGTGCTGTCGGCCGTCGCGGCCGGTGGGCGGGGCAGCGACCTGCGGAGCACCTTGGGACTGTCGATCCACACGATCAGGAACTACCTCGCCGCCGCCCGCCTGAAGACGGGCGCCCGCAGCGACGAGGACGCCGTGCGCATCGCGCGGGCGAACGGGTGGCTGAACGAGGGATCGGCGGCCGCCGGTAGTTGATTCGCGGGCCAGGAAGGGGTCACGATCAGTACGAAATCATGATGCATCCGGACATGTGGGAGTCCGCCGGTGGCCCAGGACAGCGAGGCGCAGGTCAGGTGGTTGACGACGGCCGTCGTCGCGGTCACCGGGGCGCTGTGGGGGCTCACCCCGCTCGCCTTCCTGCTCGACGGCGATCCGGGCCGGGCCCTGATGGCGCTCGTGCTGCTCGGAGGGCTGCTCGTGGTGTACGCCAGGATCGTCGCCCGGCACATCGCGGGCACGAGCCAGGGGCCGCACCGGGCGCGGACTTTCCTGCTGTTCGCTGTCGTCGTCTACGGGGCGATCCCGTTCCAGGGATCGGTGTGGATCTACACGCCGCTCGTCGTCGCCACCGCCGGGCTGCTCCTGCTGCCCTTCCGGTACGGCGTCATCGTGCTCCTGGTGGTGGCCGCCGCCGAGTACCCGCTGACGCTCGTCGAGTGGGCCCCCGTGGCATCCTCCGCGGCGCAGCGGAGCGCCGGAGTGCTCGTCGCCTCGGTGGTCGCCGCGGGCATCGTGCACTACGCGAGGTTCGTCCGGGAGCTGCGCGAGCTGCGGGTCGCGCTGGCCGAGATGGCCGTGGACCAGGACCGGCTGCGGCTGGCGGGGCAGCTGCACGACCTGCTCGGCCAGACGCTGGCGTCGATCACCCTGAAGACGGAGCTGGCCCTGGCCCTGGTCGACGTGGACCGCAGGCAGGCCGCCGCCGAGCTGGAGGGGACGATCGCCATCGCCGGCGAGGCGCGCGCGGAGATCGGCGACGTCGTGGAGGCCAAACGCTCGCTCGACCTGGGCGCGGAGCTGACGGCGGCCGCCGCGCTGATCGAGCTCACCGGCGCGAGCTGCGACCTGCGCCTGGGCTTCAAGGAGATCGACAAGGAGACCGGCGGCGTGCTCGGCTGGACAGTACGCGAGGCGGCCACGAACATCGTCAGGCACAGCGACGCCCGGCACTGCCTGATCGAGCTGGACGAGGTCGACGGACGCGTTCAACTGCTGGTGCGCAACGACGGCACTCGCCGCGAAACGGGCCATCAACCCGGTTCGGGGCTAGCCGGGCTGCGCCGGCGGGTGGAGAAACTGGGCGGATCCCTGGAGGCGGGCGCCACCGGGGAAGGCGTGTTCCAGGTGCGGGTGTGCCTGCCCGCCGTACACGATCGGGAGAGTGGTCACCGGTGATTCGCGTCCTGCTCGCAGAGGACCACGGCGTCGTCAGGGGAGCCCTGACAGCCCTGCTGAACCTCACGGGCGACATCCAGGTCGTGGCCGAGGCCGACCGAGGCGACAAGGTCGTCCCGCGCGCTCTCGCCTGCAACCCGGATGTGGCCGTCATCGACATCGAGATGCCGGGCGTCGACGGCGTCGAGGCCACCCGCCGTCTCCGACCGGCGATGCCGGACTGCCGCGTGCTCATCCTCACCGGCCTCGCCAGCGCCGGGCTGCTGAAGCGGGCGATGGAAGCGGGAGCGAGCGGATTCCTGCTCAAGGACGCCCCCACGGAGCGGCTGGCCGAGAGCATCCGCCGGGTCTCCCAGGGCGAGCGGGTGATCGACGCCTCCCTGGCCCTGGCCGCGATGAGCGCCACGGTGACCCCGCTCACCGAGCGGGAGGTGGCCGTGCTCGGCCTGGTCGGTTCGGGCGCCAGCACCGGCGAGATCGCCGCCGAACTCCACCTGTCGGCCGCGACGGTCCGCAACTACATCTCCAGCGCCATCACCAAGACCGGCGCCCGCAACAGGACCGACGCCGTCCGCATCGCCGCCGAATCAGGCTGGATCGAAGGCCTCCGCCACACCTGACCGGCCCTCGCTCGTCCGGCACCCCGATCCCGGGGACCGCCGGGCCCGGCGAAAGCGCGACGACAACGCCACGACAGCGCCACGACAGGTCCGTTTCCTAACGTGTCCGTGTAAGGGGGCCCGGTTCGACACGGAGGGAAAGACACATGCGTGGAAGGCAACTCGGCCTGGTCGTGGCTTCGGCGGCCGTCGTCACAGGGGCGCTCCTGACCGCCCCGGCCGCGGCGGGGGCGGCGACGACCACGGGGACGACGGCGGCGGCGACGGGGGCGCGGGCGGCGGCAGGGCCGATCGACTGCGGCGGCTGGTGGCACTACACCGGCAACAATCCGCAGTCCGTACGGATGGTGCGGTGGGGCGGCGCCAACGGGCGTCCCCAGTTCAACGTCATGTCCGGCTACATCCAGGGCATCCAGCACGGCTGGGCCCAGCTCTCCGGGGCCAAGAAGGGCGACTGGGTCACGCTGGACGTGACCACCGACGGCGGCAGGACGTGGGGGTACTGCGGGCCGTTCGAGGCGCGCTGGGACGGCGAGATCGTCATAACGCCGGCCGCGCGCACGTCGAGCGACCCGAACCTGAAGTTCCGCGCCTGCGGCGCCCCGGCGGGAGTCCCCGGCAGCCGGGCGGTCTGCACGACGCCCTGGTGATCTGACCCGGAGACACGTCAGGGAGACGTTGAGTACCGTTGCGGGCTCGGCATCGGCCCTGGTGCCCCTGGCACCAGGGCCCGAACCGCCTGCGTCACCCGGCAAGATCACCGAGCGAAGCTACCAGCAAGATCGCTATTCAAACGGCATTGGAGCGCTCACCAAACTCCTGAAGCGGGTGCCGCAGCCTCTCATAAGCCTTCGCCCTGGCGCTCTCAGGACAGTGCCGGGATGACAGGTGAGCAGCTGAGTGCGCGGGTGGACGGCTGGATCTGGTCGGTGCGGCTCACCAGGACTCGTTCGATCGCGTCCGACGCCTGTCGAGACGGTCACGTCCGGGTCAACGGCTACGACGGCCGATCGGCCGGCATACCAGCCACCCGGCTCTCGGGACGTTCCGCCCCGGTTTGAACGGTGGATGGCGATTGCTGTTCCAACGGTGGTCGCCTGTGCAGCAGGAGTGCGGTGAGGCCGCCCGCGACCAGGCCCCAGAACGCCGCGCCGATGCTCAGGATCGTCATCCCCGACGCTGTGACCACGAAAGTGACCACCGCGGCCTCCCGTCCCTCCGGCTCGGTCGCCGCGCCGGCCAGCGACGAGCCGAGCGCCGACAGCAACGCGAGGCCGGCCACCGCGGTGACCAGCACGGGTGGGGACAGCAGCACCAGAGCCATGGCCAGGCCGGCGCCGAGGCCGAGCGTCAGCTGCCCGGCGCCGAGGGCCACCGTCGCGATCCACCGGCGGCCGGGGTCAGGGTGGGTGTCCGGGCCGGCGGTCAGCGCTGCGGTGATCGCGGCCAGGTTGACGGCGTGACCGCCGAACGGCGCCGCCGCCGCGCTCGCCAGGCCGGTCGCGACGAGGACCGGACGCAGGGGCGGCACGTACCCGTACGTCGCCATGACCGCCATACCGGGGACGTTCTGCGCGGCCATGGTGACGAGAAACAGCGGGATGGCGATGCTCACCACTACGGACGGGTTCAGTGTCGGGGTGGTCAACTCGACCGCGGGCCGCAGCGCCGCGCTGGACAGGCCGTTGCCGGGCCCGTGCACCGCGATGGCGATGACCGCCACGACCAGCGCACCCGGAACCGCCCACTGCCGCAGATACCGCTGTAACACCGCCCAGGTCAGGACCACGGGCACGGCCAAGAGCGGGACGTCGACGACGGCACGGACAGGTGCGGTGCACAGGCTGAGGATGACGCCCGCCAGCATGGCACCGGCGATCGGACGCGGGATGGCGGCGATCGCCCGGGCCGGCCAGGGCGACAGGCCGGCCAGGACGATGAGCCCGGCGCAGACGATGAACGCGCCCACCGCAGCCGGGAAACCGCCGGGCACGGGACCGGTCGCCACCAGCAGCGCCGCGCCGGGGGTCGACCAGGCGATGCTGATCGGCATGCGGTATCGCAGCCCGAGGAAGATCGCCGCCGCCCCGACGCCGCAGCAGAGGGCGAGCAGCCCGGACGCGGCCTGCCCCGGCGTCGCCCCGACGGCGCGCAGCCCGGCGAGCACGACGGTGAACGAACTGGCGTAGCCGACCACCGCGCTGACCAGCCCCGCCATGACGGCCTGCACCCGCACGCCCACCCCTTAGTGTTGCCAGACTCCCGATCGTTCCGTTTACGGAACGAACCATAACCACGTGGCCACCGCGGGACAAGCCCGGCGGCGGAATGCAAGGATTGCCGGGTGGACGGCCGTGAGACGGATATCGGGAGCCGGCTGCGGCGATTGCGGGAGGCCCGTGGCATCTCCCTGTCGGCGCTGGCCCGCAGCGCCGGCATCGGCAAGGCCACTCTGTCCGGCCTGGAACTGGGCACCCGCAACCCGACGCTGGAGACGCTCTACGCGGTGGCAGGAGCCTTGGGCGTACCGTTGACGGCCCTGGTTCTGGAGCCCGGCGCACCGCCCACAGAGGCCGTCCACGTGCCCGGCGCCGCCGTAACGGCCACACTGCTGGAGGTCTTCGAGGAGCCGACCGCAACGTTCGAGTTGCTGCGCATGCGCGTCCGCCCCGGCATCGTGCAACACTCGCCACCCCACGCCCCCGGTGTGACCGAACACGTCACGGTCTACGCGGGCGTGCTGCGCGCCGGCCCGGCCGACGCCCCCCTGCTGGCTGCGGCAGGCGAGCACATCTCCTGGCAGGCCGACGTCCCACACATCTACAGCACCGTCGGCCCAGAGGAAGCACTGGCCACCCTACTGATCCGCTCCCCCCGACAGGCCTGAGCCACCGAATCCACGCCGCACGGCGGCCACCAAGGAACGCGCCCCGAAAGCCCGACAATCATGAGTGCTGATCTGCTTGAGGCCGCCGGGCTCAACACGCCATCGGCTGGCACCGCACCCACCTGGGCGAGGTTCAGCAGGCTCTCGTCCCTTGCCACCAGGCCCCGAGGAGATCGCCGACCGTCAGGGGCAGGCAACGACCTGTGACAGTCTCGGCTACATCCACCGCCGCCTCGGCCGCTTCGTCCAGGCCGTCACGTGCAACGAGCGGGCGCTGGGACTGTTCCGTGAGCTCGGGGCCAGGACCTTCGAAGGCGGGGGCGCTCTACTCGCTCGGCGACGCCCACCATGACGCCGGAGATCTCGATGCCGCCCGCCGCGCGTGGCAGGACGCGTTCGACATCCTCGACCAGCTCGAACACCAGCGCGCCGAGGTGGTCCACGCCAAGCTCCAGCAGTTCGGCCTGCCCGACGCCATGCCGGAGCCCTCGTGGCCGGTGGGCCCCGCGAGGGCTCTGGCGGAACCAGGTGATCGCCGAGGTCATGGCGCCAGCCACACGGAGTTGCCGAGCGCCTCGTCGTAGTAGTCGGCGGCGCAGAACGTGCAGGTCACCGAGACGCTGTCGACGTCGGGGCTGCAGCGCCGGACGTCGGAGGACCGGCCGTACTGGCAGACGAACTCGCTGACGGAGATGTTGGAGACCGCCTCGACCGACTTGGCGGCCCGCAGGTCGGTGCTGGCATAGAAGATCCCCCGCGACCCGAGCCGTGATCGTCCTCATAATGTTCCTCCTGGTATAGGCCGTCCGGCCCCGGCGATTCACGATGTGCCGGCAGCCTCGCCGAGCTCACTTATCGATCTCTCAAGGTCCTCCTCTCGCCACCCCGACCGAGGACGGTGCAGCACAATCCAGGCATGGATCTCGCCGCCCTGGCCGCCGTCATCGGCCCGCCGCCCCCTGCCGCCTTTCCCATCGACTGGCCCGGCATTGAACGGTGGCTCGGACTCCGGCTTCCCGACGACTACAAACAGTTCGCAGAGCGGTACGGACCCGTGCTGGTCGGAGAGTGGATCTGGGTCGTAATGCCCCATCACTCCGAGCTCGGCGGCTATTTCCGCCAACTCGACCAGCGGCAGGGGCTCCAACGCAGCATCCGCGCCGGTGATCCGCCGACTCACCCGTTCGCCTTTCATCCCGAACCCAGTGGACTCCTGGTATGGGGTGAGTCGCGCGGAAGCGAGTACTCCTTCTGGGACACCTCAGTGTCCGCGGACCCGAACAACTGGCCGACCAGGGTCTTCACCCAGCGTTGGCGGGATGAGACGTGGCAGCTGGTGGACGCATCCATGACGGAGGTGCTCGCCGCAAGGGTGAGCGGCAGCCTGCACCTAGGGGAAGCGCTGCCCGCGATGTCGCCTCCGTACGCCTGGAAATTCGCCCCACTCGTGCTGACGGACGTGCCGGAGAGGGCCTCCTTCCCGGGAGTGCCGCTCGCTCTCGAAGTCGCCGCGCAGGCGGCGAGGGTCGAGGCGATCACGGGGGTGCCCGAGGACTATGCCGCGCTGGTCGGCGAGCACGGCGTGGGGCGGCTGGCCGGCGTGCTGCGGCTGCTCGCTCCGGGGGCGCCGGAGGGCTTCGACCTCAATGCGGAGGAGGCCGTGGTGAGCGAGCGGTTGCGTTCGCGGCGGGCGACGGGCGAGCGGGTGGTCCCGTCACCGATCGCGCCCGAGCCCGGCGGCTTGCGGTTGTGGGGTGTGTTCGACGGAGGTGAGACATGCTGGTGGCTCCCTGTCAGCGGCGAGCCGACCGAGTGGCCGGTGGTGCTGGTCGATGCCGACGGCCTGGGATGGCTACGGCTGCCGTACAGCGCCACAGGGTTTCTCGACCGGTGGCTGGACGGGCGGCTGGATCTGTCGGTGCTGTCGCTGTCGGCGGTGTCGCGTCCGCGCAT
This sequence comes from Nonomuraea sp. NPDC051941, assembly GCF_044593615.1. Taxonomy (NCBI): domain Bacteria; kingdom Bacillati; phylum Actinomycetota; class Actinomycetes; order Streptosporangiales; family Streptosporangiaceae; genus Nonomuraea; species Nonomuraea sp. NPDC051941. The sequence goes on along the minus strand of NZ_JBIUCF010000018.1, from coordinate 220,175 downwards.
GCTGGTCCCGCCGGGTATCGATCCCGCCCCTTCCGCCACGCCTGCCGGGGAGGCACCGCGAGACGTGCTGGCGCAGTTGGCGACGATCATCGGAGAGCCGCGGACCGGTGGCCACACCTACGACTGGCCCGTAATCGAGCGGTCACTCGGATTGCGGCTCCCGAGCGACTACAAGCGGCTGTTCGAGGCGTACGGGGCGATCGGGATCAACGGCATCACGATCGGACATCCGGAGGACCTCCAGCAGCAGCACGAAGAGCAGGTCGAATATCTCGACTGGGAGGAAGACGAGGCGATGGCCGTGCATCCCGCACCGGGAGGGCTGCTGTGGTGCGCGAACACCGAAGGCCGCGAGACCATCTGGTGGGACACCCGCGATCCGGACCCCGACCGGTGGACGATGGTCTGGGACGTCGAATTCGACCGGCACACCTTCCCCGGCACCCTGACCGAGCTGGTGATCGCCGACCTGACGAGCAGGCTGGCCTGGTCACTCACCGCGCTGAATCCGTCAGATGATGGGCCCATGATGTGGTTCTGACGGCGACGACGATTTCATCGTCCTGCTGCGAGCGCTGGTCGGCCCAGGCGACAAGGCGACACCACCTGCACGACCGCCCCGACCGGCAGCGTGATCGGCGGCGTGCAGCCGTACTGGCACAGCTACACCCGGTTGGCAAATAAACGACGTGCCATCGGCCGACCTGGCTCGCAAGGCATCCGGTTCGGGGTGGGCATCAGGCGGCGCACCGCTTCGGAGGTCAACGGGTGGGTTCGATGGCGCCGTCAGGCGCACCGCTGGAAGGACAGTCCGGGCAGAGCGAGGTCCTTTGTGGTCGGGGTGGGTGTCAGTAGGCCCACCATCGAGTCGTGCAACGGGTGGGTGGTTCTCGGCCCACCTACCCCGTCAAGTTCGCTGACGTATTAGCCTGATAATCGCGTCCCGTTTTTTTCGGATGGGAGAGCGAATGAAGGCCGATCCCGTTGTTCTGCTTACGGCGGTGTTCAGTCTCGTTCTCGGTCTCGGTGCCTTCGCCTGGCAGTGGCGCGCGCCGGACGGTGGAAACGAGCGGGTGCACATGATCTCCTGGACCCTGCTCGCCCTCTTTCCCGTCACGCTCCTGTTCTCATTCTTCCCGCAGAGCCAATTCTCCGCCGAGATCAAGGGTGCCACCATGACGGGCGCCGTCGGGCTGTGGGCGTTCATCTGGTGGTACGGGCTGCGTTCCCTGCGCACCGCGGGCCGGGCCGACGAATACCGGAAGGAGATCCGCGTGCTGCGCGAGCAGATCGACACGCACGCGAAAATGCGGCAGCCGCAGCCCATCGAGGAGACGCGCACGTACGAATACACGGTCCACGGCCGGCCCTCCCGGCGGCTCGTGCTGATCACCGGCGACCTGCGCAACGTCAAGGACGTGGACGTCTGGGTGAACTCCGAGAACACCGACATGCAGATGTCCAGGTTCCACGAGCGGTCGATCTCTGCCGTCATCCGGTACGAGGGCGCGCGGCGCGATCCCCTGACCGAGCGGGTGGTCGAGGACTGCGTGGCCGACGAGCTCGGCCGGCGGGTGGGCGCCAACGTGCCCGTGGAGCCCGGGACCGCCATCGTGACCGGGGCGCACCAGCTCGCCGAGCGCAACGGCGTCATGGGCATCGTGCACGCCGCCGCCGTCCACGGGGCCGCCGGCGTCGGGTACCGCCGGGTGGACAATCTGGGTACGTGCGTGCGCAACGTGTTCCTGCGGGCCGAGGAGATCGCCGACGGCGGGCGGCGGGCCGGTTCTATCGTGTTTCCCATCTTCGGGACCGGTGAGGCGGCGGCCGACGTCGAGTCCACGGTCCAGAGCATGCTGACGGCCATTGTCGCCCACCTGACCGACGGCCGTCCCCGGCACGTCGAAACCGTCTATTTGCTGGCCTACACCGACGCGGAATTGGCGGTCTGCGAAAAAGCACTTGACGCCGGCGCGCATATCTCTCCGGCCGGGAAGAAACGTACCCGCCAAAAATAGGTGTCGCCCGGCGGGCCGGATTCCTTAATCTCGATCTCGTGGACACCCCGACTCTTCTCCAGCATTTCAGGACGCACGACGCCCCTTTGGTCCTGTCCAGGGGCGGCGATCTGGCCTGGGACGACGCGGAGCTCCACCGCAGTGCCCGGCTGAGCGACCCCGAGGGATACGCGCTGCTGGCGCTGGTGCCCGGTGTGCTCCCCTGGCAGCGGGCCCGCGTGCTGCTGTGCACGCTGGCCGCCTCGCAGGACGGCCTGGACGAGCGCACCCGCGCGACCCTGGGCAAGGTCACGAGGGCGCTCATGTTCGGCCTGCCGCCGGCGTACGCCGTCACCGCGCTTCTGGCGCTGCGGCGGCTGCGCGTCAACCACAAGCACGCCACGCGGGCCGTCGTCGCGTTCGTCCTGGAGCACCCGGAGGCCGACGCGCTCATCGAGGCGCGCCGGCCGGCGCTGGTCGACTGCTTCGAGCACGCGCTCGGCAAGGCGACCGCGCGCGGGTGTGCCCGCCTGATCGCGGAGGGCGACACCGGCTCCGGCCGGCTGCGCAGGAGCCTGCTGCGCTTCACCTCCGACCCGGCTGCGGCGATCGGGCGGGTGCGCGCGCTCTACGCGCCCGGCACGTACGGCGCGGAGGCCCCGCAGGAGCCGCCGGCGCCGCTCGACCAGGTCGGGGAGCGCCCGCCGATCGTGACGCCGACCAACCGGGGCGACATCGCCGCGACGCTGGTGCACCTCTACCGGGGTGGGCCGGCCGCCGAGCTGCGGCCCGCGCTGGCGGGCTACGTGGCCGAGGCGACGCGCGGGCTGCCGCGCCTGGCCGGCCACGTGGCCGTGGTGCTCGACACGTCGGGCTCCATGCGCGGGTACGGCGATCGCGAGTGGGCGGTCATGTCGCAGGCCGCGGCGCTGAGGCTGGTCCTGGCCGAGGTCTGTGAGCGCCTCACGGTGGTCGAGACGGGTGAGGCCCCCGAGCCCCCCGAGGTCCGCGAGCGCCTCACGGCGGGCGAGACCGTCGATGGCGCGACCGACCTGGCGACCCGGCTGCTCGACGCCCTGGACACCCGCCCCGACCTGGTGGTGATCGTGACCGACGGCTACGAGAACGTCCTGCCGGGCGACCTGGCCAGGGTGGCGGCCACGCTGCCCCGCGCGGGCGTCACCACTCCGGTGGTGCTCTGCCAGGCCACGTTCACCGCCGGCGACGACCTGACCCTGCGCGACCCGGCGCCGCTGCTGCCGCGCCGGCCGTTCTGGCATCAGGACGACTTCGCCGGGCTGCTGCCGTGGCTGTTCGGCCACTGCGCGCCCGGCCGTGACTGGATCCGTACGGCCATGCTGAGCCGTCTGGAAGGAGGACGGACATGACCGCACTCGAGACGCTCCTGCCCGCGCCGCTCGACCTGCGCGGCTACCGCGCGGGCGCGCCGCAGCGCGCCGGGGCGCTGACCATGGTGCCGATCTGGGGCCCCGAGCGGCCCGGCATCGTGCCGCCCCGTTCCGGGCTGAAACTCGAGCGGGTCGTCGGGTACGGCCGGGTCGAGCTGCTCAACGGCGCCCGCGAGGGCGTGGCGATCGTGCCGCTGCACATCGGCTACATCCAGGACGCCGCCCAGAACCACGCCCTGTGCTCCGCGGCGCTGATGGGCGCCGGGCAGACGAGGCGGTTCGACGACGCCTGCTGCGTCCAGGCCGGCCAGGGCGGTTACCTGGAGGGCCGCGACCAGTGGTTCTTCGTGCTGCCGGTGGAGCTGCGGGCCAGGGCGCTGGAGCTGCGCGGGCACCACGACTACGCCAAGCTGTGGCCGGACATCTCCGAGCTCAACGCCGCGTGCGGGCTGCCGTCGCGCGGGCACCTGGAGCAGATCCTGTCGCGCAAGCGGGCGACGCTGACCCAGTTCCAGAGCCGGCTGGAACTGCTGCCGGGGCAGCTCGGCGCGCTGTTCTTCGTGGGTGACAGGTTCGCGGGGCTGGAGCTGGCGCCCGATCCGGTGTACTTCGCCGAGATGTGGATGGCGCTGGTCTGCTTCGCGTACGGGGTCGCCGCCTGGCGGGCCGAGCCCGAGCAGGCCCACGCGGAGCCGTACGAGGCGGGCAGCCTGGCCGAGCTGCGCGCGGAGCTGGCGCGCGACCGGGCCGCCCGTCAGGCAGAGGTGGCCTCCTGGCTGCCCGCGCCGGCCGGTGACGCGCGCATGGTCGAGGAGGAGCGCTACCTCGACCTGCGGCTGTCCACCGTGACCGGCGACGGGCTGGCCGGTCAGGTGGTCACCGAGCACGGGCGGCCGGTGTACGCGTCGCTGTTCGCGAGCCGGTAAATCCGGTTGCGGCGGGTCCACGACGACAGGTTGAATGATCAGTGCGGGAACTGCGCCGGGCACGGCGGGCTCAACCCCTCATGCCATGTAAGGGCGTCGTTTTGAGAACGGCTCTATGGTCCGCCGAGGCGCCGGCCACCGGTCCCGCACCGAGATCTTGCCAGCCCCCGGACGCGGTGTTACCTCTTGCGGGATGCGTGCAATCCGCGCATCCCTGAGACGCAGGAGGGAACCGTTGTCCTGGTTACGCAGTGCACTCGTCGCCGTCGCGCTCGCCGTGTCGGCACTACCCCTCGCAGGGCCCGCCCGGGGCGAACCCGGCGGGCAGGCCCCCATCCATGACTTCCAGGCCGAAGAGCACGGCAAGCCGGACGTGGACAACCGGCAGGGCAGGGTCGCCCCGCCCGCCGGACTGAACGCCCGCAGCGCCGGGACGGCGGCCGAGATCCGCTGGAACGCTCTCGGCACCCCCGCGGCCGTCACCAGCGCCGAACCGCTGGCCGAAGGACTCGGGTCCGATCCCGAGCAGGCCGCCCGCACGTACCTCAAGAACAACCCCACCGTCTTCGGCCTGTCCGCGCAGGCGGTGGACGCGCTGGAGCGGGTCGCGGTCAACCCCGTCGGCGCGGGTCACGCCGTACTGCTGCGCCAGCGCTTCGGCGACCTGCCGGCCGGCGTGGACGGCCTCGTCGCGATCGGCGTGGTGAACGGCCAGATCAGGCACGTCACCTCCTCGCTGTCCCGCGAGACGGAGGCGCCGCCGGCCGCGACGATCACCGCGCAGCAGGCGCTGGAGATCGCGGCCAGGGACGGCGGCATCGACCTGGCCACGGCGGCCACCAAGCAGGCCACGCCGGTGGCGGTGCCCGCTCCCGACGGGGTGCACAGCGCGTACCAGGTGGTCCTGATCGGCGGCTCGAGCGGCGAGGCGGCGGGGTACACGACGCACGTGGACGCCGTCAGCGGCGCCATCCTCGTACGGGAGAACCTGGTCGACCACTTCGACCCCGAGAACCCGCGCTGGAAGGCCTTCCCGGCCAACCCGCGCGACGACTACTCCTCCCGCGACACCCGCCAGACCTGGTGCTTCGCGGCGGGCCCCGGCTGCGACTACGTGACCGGCGGCGACCCGGCGACCGGCAAGGCGTGGGACGTCGACCACACCACGGACACCTCGACGAACACCAGCGCCGGCAACGCGACCAAGACGACCGAGAACCGGGCGAACGGCGACCCGTTCTCCGTCGGGACCCGCACGAACGTGCTCACCCCGAGCAGGAACTACCTCTTCCCGTGGAAGAACACCTGGCACGAGTCCAAGTGTGACCCGGCGGCGTTCGACCAGGCCGGCGAGGCCGACCTGGAAGCCGCCATCGCCAACCTGAACGCGATGCACAACAGGATGCACGACTGGTCGTATCGGCTCGGCTTCACCGAGACGGCCTGGAACATGCAGGCGGACAACGGCGCTCGCGGCGGCCTCGGCGGCGACGCCGAGCAGGGGAACGCGCAGGCCGGCGCGCGGGTGCTGTCCGTGCGCGACAACGCCAACCAGATCACCGGCCCTGACGGGCTCGCGCCGATCACGAACATGTACCTGTGGCAGCCGATCGCCGGCTCGTTCTACTCGCCCTGCGTGGACGGCGACTACGACATGTCGGTTATCGGCCACGAATACACGCACGCGATCTCCGGCCGCATGATCGGCGGCCCGAACGCCGGCTGGAGCGGCGCCCAGGCCGGGGCCATGAACGAGAGCACCTCCGACCTGTTCGCGATGGAGCACCTCTTCGAGTACGGCTTCCGCCCCTCGGGCCTGACCCCGTACGTGACCGGCGGCTACGTGACCGGGGACAAGGAACGCGGCATCAGGAACTACGACATGTCCAAGTCGCCGCTGAACTACAGCGACGTCGCGTACGACATCGTCGGCCAGCAGGTGCACGCGGACGGCGAGATCTGGTCGGCGACCCAGTTCGACGTGCGCGCGGCGTTCGTCAAGCGGTACGGCGACGGCACGGCCAGGCAGCAGCGGGCCTGCGCGGACGGGCAGACGCCGGTCGAGCGGTGCCCGGGCAACCGGCGCTGGGCGCAGCTGTCGTTCGACGCCCTGCTGCTGATGGCCTCGGGCGCGGTCAGCTACGTCGACCACCGCGACGCGCTGCTGGCGGCCGACGCGATGCGGTTCGGCGGCAAGAACCAGGACATCATGTGGCGCGCGTTCGCCGAGCACGGCCTGGGCAAGGGCGCGGCCAGCACCGGGCCGAACGACGCCGACCCGACGCCGAGCTTCGTCAACCCCGCGGGCAAGAACGGCTCGCTGCAGCTCAAGCCGCTGGGTGAGGCGAAGGGCGCGGCGCTGCGGCTGTACGTGGGCGACTACGAGGGCCGCGCGGTCCCGGTCGCCGACACCGACCCGGCGACGCCGCTGGGCGACACGGTGGAGATGACACCCGGCGTGTACTCGTTCATCGTGGCGGGCAACGGGTTCGGGCACACGCGGCTGAAGTTCGTGGTGGTGGGCGGCGTGCAGTTGCCGCTCCCGCTGCCGCTGACCCGCAACCTCGCCTCGGCGGCGGGCGGCGCGACGGCCACGGGCGACGGCGTCAACCAGGCCAAGCTGATCGACGAGACCGAGGCCACGAACTGGGCCTCGCTCACCGGCGCGCCCGCCGGCAAGTCGGTCGTGGTGGACCTGGCGGGCGACGCGCCGGTCAAGGTCCGCCGCGTGCAGGTGAGCGCGATGCTGCGGCCCAACGTCAACGACGCGGCCGACCCGGGCGGGCAGAACCGCTTCTCCAGCGTGCGCTCGTTCGAGGTGCTGGCCTGCGGTTCGGGCTGCACCGACCCGGCGAACTTCACGAAGATCTACACCAGGCCCTCGGACGCCTTCAAGTCGGGGCTGCCGCGTCCCCGGGGCGCCGACATGATCTTCAAGTCGTTCGACGTGCGGGCCACGAGTGCCACGCATCTGATGTTCCGGGTGCTCAGCACGCAGTGCACCGGCAATCCGCTGTACGCCGGTGAGCAGGACCAGGATCCGAACTCCGCGACGGACTGCGCCACGGCCAGCCCGCAGCGGGAGCAGGTGAGGGCGGCCGAGTTCCAGGCGTTCTCGCACTGAGGTCGTGATTCCGTACGGCCCGCGTCCTCTTGGGCGCGGGCCGTTCGCGTGCTTGCTCTCTGGTAGTTCGAGGTCGTACTATTCGAGGCAGATCTAGTTAGATATCGAATTATCTGGGGGAGAAGTATGCGTACCCTGATCCGTGGTGTCCGGGTCTTCGACGGCGAGCGGACCGTGCCGGCGGCCGACGTGGTGATCGACGGCGACCGCATCGGCGCGGTCGCCATCGGCGGCGAGGTCGCCGGCCACGTGGACGCCGTGATCGACGGCGCCGGGAAGACCCTGCTGCCGGGCCTGATCGACGCGCACGCGCACGCCTTCGAGGGCGACCTGGCCGAGGCGCTGACGTTCGGCGTCACCACCGAGCTCGACATGAACAACCTGCCGCCGCTCCTCGCCGCCCAGCGCCGCCAGGCCGCCGAACGCGACGACGTGGCCGACATCCGCAGCTCCAGCATGATCGCCACCGCCCCGAACGGGCACCCGACCCAGATCATGACCGCGGACGTGCTCAAGGCCCTCGGCACGGACCGCACCCTCGACACGGTGGCCGACTCGGGCGAGGCCAAGGCGTTCGTGGAGGCGCGGCTGGCCGAGGGCGTCGACTACCTCAAGATCGCCATCGACGACGGCGGGTCGTCCGGGATGCGGCTGCCCGCCCTCAGCCCCGAGCTCGCCGCCGTCCTGGTCGAGGCCGGGCACGCCGCCGGCCTGCGGGTCATCGCGCACACGGTCACCGCCAGGGAGGCACTCATCGCCCTGGACGCGGGCGCCGACGGGCTGGCGCACCTGTACTCCGACGTGAATGAGGAGCAGGCCGAGGAGATGGCGGCCAGGATCGCCGCGTATGACGCGTTCGTGATCAGCACGATCACCTACATCGAGGCCGTCACCGGCGACCCGAACGGCCGGGAACTGCTGCGCGACCCGCGGATCGCCGCGCGCATGTCGGACCGCTCGAAGGCCACGTTCGGCCGGGAATGGGCGGACATCCCCATGCACTCCCAGGGCGTCATCAACGCCTCGCACGCGGCCGCGGCCCTGCGACGGGCGGGGGTGCCGGTGCTGGCGGGCACGGACTGCACCCCGTTCGGGCCGGTGCACGGGGCGGGCCTGCACCACGAGCTGCTCCTGCTGACGGAGGCGGGCTGGACGGCGGAGCAGGCGCTCGCGGCGGCCACCGGCACCACGGCCCGCCTCTTCGGCCTGACGGACCGGGGCCGCATCGCCCCTGGCCTCCGGGCGGACCTGCTGCTCGTCGACGGCGACCCGACCACGGACATCACGGCGTCCCGGGCCATCGAGGAGGTGTGGCGAGGCGGCGTACGACGTAGGCGGGCCGCCTGACACCCGCCCGTTGCCCGACGAGGCGGTGGGCCGACTGACACCCACCCTGCCAAAAGGACCAGCCCGGTCGATTGACCGCGTAATTGTTCGATCGGTCGTTACCCATGTCGGCCTCACGATGCTTGCCGGCTGGGCGAGATCGGCCTGACCGAGGTGATGGCCGCGCTCAGTGATCCGATCCGGGTCGGCCTGGTGCGAGTGTCGGCCGACGGCCGTGAGCGCGGGTGGGGCGAGTCGCAGGCGGTGGTGGCCAAGTCGACGCCTGGCCACCATCAACGGGCGCTGCGCGACGCCGGGCTGACCCGTACCCGCCAGGAAGGCACCGCTGCTTCGTAAGCTTGCGCGCAGGATCTGCAGACCCGCTTCCCCAGACTCCTGCAGGTGGTGCCGGCCGCGGCCGAGGAAATCGGGCTTCAGGTGAATCTCAAGGACGGTCAGCAACGCTTCTGACCAGTTGAGCGGGCCGCCGGCTCGGACAAGACACCCTTGCGATCTGTGACAGCTTTCGGTGCCGAGTTGTCACAGACCGGGCCGCCGCCCTGTCTTACAGACGGACCGGACGTTGCGCAGCGACAGGAGCGAGACCTTGCCACCAACCGGCACCACCATCCGCCTGCGGGTCCGGATGAGCGCCCGCCCCATCGACGAGCCGCACCGCGCTTCGAGCCAGCTCGAGCTGCTGTTCGACCTCACCTTCGTGGTCGCGGTCGCCGCCGTCACCGCCCAGCTCGCGCACAACCTCGCCGACGGTCACGGCCTCGCCGCACTGGTCCCGTTCCTCCAGGTGTTCTTCGCGATCTGGTGGGCGTGGATGAACTTCACCTGGTTCGCCTCGTCCTACGACACCGACGATGTCGCCTACCGGCTGCTGACGATGGTGCAGATGGCCGGCGTGCTGACCCTCGCCGCCGGCGTGCCCGCCGCGTTCAGTCACTCCGACTACGGCATCATCACCCTCGGCTACGTCATCATGAGGATCGGGCTCGTCGCCCAATGGCTGCGAGCCGGTCTCGAAGACCCGGCCGGCCGGCGCACCGCGCTGCGCTACGCCGCCGGGATCAGCCTCATGACGGCGGGCTGGGCGCTGCGCTACCTGTTCGCGGAGCTGGGCCTGCTGCCCTCCTTCGTCGGACTGCTGGTCCTTGTCTTCCTGGACGTACTGGAACTCTCGGTGCCGCGGTGGGCGGAACGGGCCAGGCCCACCACCTGGCACCCGCACCACATCGCCGAGCGCTACGGCCTGTTCACGATCATTCTGCTCGGTGAGAGCGTGCTGGCCGCGAGCAGGGGAGTCGAGGGAGCGCTCGAAGCGGGCCAGATCAGGGGGGCCTTAGTCGTCATCGCCGGTTGCGGGCTCGTGCTGCTGTTCGCGCTCTGGTGGCTGTACTTCCTCATCGAGGCGGGGGAGGGGCTCAGTGACCGCCGGCATCGCTCGTACCTGTGGGGGTACGGCCACTACGGCATCTTCGCGGCGCTGGCGGCCCTCGGCGCGGGGCTGGAGGTGGCGGTGGAGCAGAGCGGGCACGCGGTCGTGGCGTCGCCGCAGGCACTCGGCTACGCGGTCGCCATCCCGGTCGGTGTGTATCTCGCTCTGCTGTGGACCGCGCACGCGCTGGTCGCCGCCGAGCCCGTCATCTATCCCGCCGCGGTCCTGAGCTGCGTCGCCGCCGTCCTGCTGCTGCCGCTCGCGGCGCCCTGGATCGGGGTGGCCGCCGTGGTCGCGGCGATCACGGCCCTCTGCGTGCTGCTGGTCGCCGTCTCGATCACGACCGCGGCCGCCGGGAGGCGTCGTCAGGGCCCGCTGCTGTCCACCTCCGGCGAGTCGTGACCTTCGGCGGCGGTGGACATGGCGGTGAGCTTGGCGGGGTTCATCATCCACAGCACCTGGTCGATGCCCTGGTCCGAGGCGTTGACGGTGAGGACCGTGAACACCTGTCCGTCGCGGCTCAGCAGCGCTGAGGTCTGGCCGTTCGTGCTCGCCCAGGCCACCTCGACCCCGGCCCAGAACCGGTTCGCGAACGCCCTCACGTACTTCGCCACCCGCTCCGCGCCCACCACGGGGAAGCGGGAGGCGCGGACGGCGCCGCCGCCGTCGGAGTAGCTGATCACGTCGGCGGCGAGGAGCTCTTCGAGTGCGGTCATGTCGCCGGAGCGGGCGGCGGCGACGAAGGCGGTGAGGAGTCGGCGTTGTTCGGCTTGGGTGACGGGGGTGCGGCGGGCGATGAGGACGCGTTTGCGGGCTCTGCTGACGAGCTGGCGTACGGCGGGTTCGTTGAGTTCGAGGATGTCGGCGATCTGCCGGTAGGGGTAGTCGAACGCCTCGCGTAGCACGTAGGCGGCGCGTTCGGTGGGGGAGAGGCGTTCCAGGAGGAGCAGGACGGCGAACTCCAGGGCTTCGGCGCGTTCGGCGCCGAGGTAGGGGTCGGCGGCGGTGTCGACGGGTTCGGGCAGCCAGGGGCCGAGGTAGGTTTCGCGGCGGACGCGGGCGGACTGGGTGGCGTTGATCGCCAGCCGGGTGGTCGTGGTGGCCAGGAACGCGGCGGGGTCGTCGACCGTGGCGCGGTCGTAGGCCTGCCAGCGCAGCCAGACGTCCTGGACCAGGTCTTCGGCTTCGGTGACGCTGGCCAGCATCCGGTACGCGATCCCGAACAGGCGTGGTCGCACCCCGGCGAACACCGCCGCCGCCTGCTCCAGATCGGCCACCGCCATCTCCCCCTGCCCCTCGACTGCCACCTACCGCCTACCCCTCGAGCAGCGAGGACAGCCCGCGGCAGGTAACAGTCCCGGGAGATCTCCGCTGGTCAGCTCTGGATGGACTTGGTCTCGAGATACTCCTCGCGGCCGTTGCCCGACTGCTTGTAACCGCCGAACGGCGCGAGCGCATTCCAGCCGGCGCCGTTGACGTCCAGCCCGTCGGGCCTTCCGGGGCCGCCGAAGACCAGCCGGGCACAGTCGGCGACGCCGGCACCAGTATCCGCGGCCACGCACCGCAGACCTGGCCGCCGTTGGTGAAGGGCATGTCGATGCCGGGATGCGCCGCGATGGCCGCGCCGACGGTCCAGCACTGAGGTCGAAGGAATTTCGGCGGCTGCTGTCACAAGCCTGGAGGCTGCCCTGTCTTAGCTGATGACCGGCTGGCACACGGGTGCCCCGGCGGGCAGAGAGGGTGCGCCATGAAGGTCGTCGTGGTCGGCGGGACCGGCCTGATCGGGTCGAAGCTGGTGGCCAAGCTGGGGGAGCACGGTCACGAGGCGGTGGCGGCGGCGCCGAGCACCGGTGTCAACACGCTGACCGGTGAGGGGCTGGCGGAGGTGCTGGCGGGCGCGCAGGTGGTGGTCGACGTGTCGAACTCGCCGTCGTTCGAGCCCGCAGCGGTGATGGAGTTCTTCGAGTTCGTACGGGCCATCGCGGAGGAGGCCACGGACGGCGACACGGTGCGGATCGCGCCGGTGCGGTTCCGGCCCATCGCGGGTGAGGAGGTCGCCCAGGCGGTCGGCCGGGTCGCGGTGGGGCAGCCGCTGAACGGCCGGGTCGAGGTGGGCGGTCCCGACGACGTCCGGATGGACGAGTTCTTCCGCGATGCCCTGGCCGCCTGGGGTGACCCGCGCACGGTGGTCGCCGACCCGCAGGCTCGTTACTACGGCAGCGTGCCGGGCGAGCGGACGCTGGTGCCCGGTGCGGACGCGATCCTCGGCACCATCCACTACCACGACTGGCTCGGCAAGTAACGCAGGGAGGAAAGATGAGCGCTCCCAACAGCGAGGACGACTTCCTGTACGAGCTCCAGATCGAGGTCGAGACGGAGGTGACCCTGGTCGAGGCGAGCCATCCGGAGGAGGTCGCCGAGCTGCCGGTCACCGAGTGGCTGTTCGACCCGACGGACGCCGAGCGCGAGGAGATCGGGCTGCGGGGCCTGCTCGACGCGGTCGAGGCGCTGGAGGACGGCTCCCGGTCCGGCGATCACGTCGCGTGACACGCCTTCTTCCGGCAACCGAGTCAGGACACCGATGAAACACCTGGAACCCCAGCGAGCCCGGATCGACACCCTCGAAAGCCTCCGCGAGCACCTGCAGTGGGCGATCGAGCTGGAACACGCGACCCTGCCGCCGTACCTGTGCGCGCTGTACTCCCTCGACCCGGAGCGCAACCCCGAAGCCGTCGAGGTCGTGGGCAGCGTCTTCGTCGAGGAGATGCTGCACCTGGCGCTGGCCGCCAACCTGCTCAACGCCGTCGGCGGCCGCCCGCGGCTGGACACGCCGGGGATGCTGCCGCCGCACCCCCGCCCCCTGCCCCACGGCCCGCTGGAGCTGTCCCTGGTGCCCTTCGGGCCGGAAGCCCTCGAGATGTTCCTGCGGATCGAACAACCGGCACCGCCCGGCGCCCCGGCCGAAGCCGACGGCTACGAGACGATCGGCCAGTTCTACGCCGCCATCGAGGAGGGCCTGCGCCACCTGTGCGAACGGCTCGGCGAACAGGCGGTCTTCAGCGGCGATCCGGCTCGCCAGGTGAGCGCCGACCACTTCCGCCACACCGCCGGGCACCTGGTCGAGGTCGGTGACCTCGCCTCGGCGCTGGCGGCGCTGGAGGAGATCGTCGAGCAGGGCGAGGGCACCGCCCGCGGCGGCGTCTGGGACGGCGACCAGGACGTCTTCCATCCCGAACGCCAAGAAGTCGGACACTACTACCGCTTCCAGGAGCTCAAGCTCGGCCGCCGCTATCAGCGGGGCGACACCCCGCAGAGCGGGCCCACCGGCGAGGCCATCCAGGTGAACCTGGCAGGCGTACCCCCGATGCGGCGCAACCCGCGGCTGTCCGACCATGAGCCGGGCAGTGCCATCCGTACCGCGCAGGAAGAGTTCAACCACACCTACTGCACCCTGCTGAGCCAGCTCGAGCAGGCCTTCACCGGCAGCCCGAAGCTGCTCGGGGCCGCCACCGGCACCATGTACGCACTCAAGGGCCAGGCCCAGGCTCTGATGCGGATGCCCGACGAAGACGGCACCACCGCCGGCCCCACTTTCGAGTACGTGGCGCCCGAACTGCGGCGGTGAAGCGCCGGCGGCACCCCGCCCGGGCGAACCGGGTCTGGCGGATGCGCTCACTCAGGTCGTGCCCACACGAAACCCTATTGCGCTACTCTTGGTATCGATACTTAAGGTAGCGAAACTAGCGGGCTGAGGAGGACATATGAGCGAGGTCACCGCAACGGAGCGGCCGCCGCTGGGCATCCGGTTGATGCATGCCCTGGGAAAGGAGCCGGACTGGTTGGCGATGACGGCCGAAGAGCTGGTCGTCTTGCGCGAGGCGGTGAACCGCAAGCGGTCGTCCCGCCTGGCCCGGCTGATCACCGGATTTCCGGACCGCGGCGCCACGATCCGGTGGCAGGAGGTGGCGCTGCCCGACCGCAGGCTCCGGGTCCGGGTGTACCGGCCCTCGGCCGGGCAGGCCGGCTTGCCTCTTGTGCTCCACATGCACGGAGGCGGGTTCGTGGGCACGGCGGTGCAGAGCGACTGGGTCAACAGCCACCTCGCCGCGCGGCTGCCCGCGGTCGTCGTCTCGGTCGAGCACCGCCTCCTCGACCAGGAGACTCCCTTGTCGGCGGTCGTCGACGACGGCTGGGACGTGCTCCGGCACGTGGTGCGGCACGCCGGGCAGTGGGGAGTCGACCCGGCACGGGTCGCCGTCTTCGGTGAGAGCACCGGCGCGTTGGTCACGGCCCTGGTCGCGATCCGGGCCAGGGAGTCCGGCCTGCCCCTGCGGGCGCAGGTGCTGGTCAATGCCGCTGTCGACCTGACCTCGGCGGGGTTCGACCTCGCCTCCATGCGCCGGCACGCCCAGGGCCCGGGCCTCACCATGACGCAGATGCGGCTGTTCCAGCGGCTCGCCGTTCCGCCCGGATCGGATCCCCGTACGGTGTCGCCGCTGTACGCCGGGGACCTGGGCGGGCTGGCCCCGGCACTCGTGGTGGTGCCGACCATCGATCCGGTGGCCGACCACGGCCGCTGTTACGCCGAACGGCTGCGGGCGGCCGGGACGCCCGCGCGGCTCGCCGAACATCCCGGGGCGACGCACGCGTTCCTCAGCATGCCGGGCGTGGTGCCGCAGGCGAAGGCCGCGCGGGCGGAGATCGCCGCGTTCCTCCGAGAGGCCTTCAGCGGGTGAGGATCCAGGAGTTGCGTGAGCGCACGAGAATAGGTGCGTGACTCACGTCCATATCGTCTACGCGCATCCGAGCGAGCGAAGCTTCACGCGCGAGGTTCTCGACGCGTTCCTGGGCGGGCTCGACGACGCCGGCCACACGCGTACGGTCTCGGACCTCTATGCGATGGGGTTCCGCTCGGAACTCACCTTGGAGGAGTACGAGCGCGAGTCCGGCCGCCGCGCTGATGCGCGCGTCCCCGATGACGTCGCCGCTGAGCAGGCCAGGCTCAATGCCGCCGACGTGTGGGTGTTCATCTATCCGGTGTGGTGGACGGACTGCCCGGCGCGGCTCAAGGGCTGGTTCGACC
The DNA here is from genome assembly GCF_044593615.1 of Nonomuraea sp. NPDC051941. Taxonomy (NCBI): domain Bacteria; kingdom Bacillati; phylum Actinomycetota; class Actinomycetes; order Streptosporangiales; family Streptosporangiaceae; genus Nonomuraea; species Nonomuraea sp. NPDC051941. The sequence goes on along the minus strand of NZ_JBIUCF010000018.1, from coordinate 204,863 downwards.
GCGTGTGGACGACGGGATTCGCGTACAAGCCCCTAAGCATGCGAGTGGCTCGGCAGGCGCTCGTCCTGTGCACGGCCGGGTACAGCGTCGCCGAGCTCGACGCGTCGGGTTGCCACCAGGCGATGAGGACGACCATGCTCACCGACCGGATCGGCGAGCGGGCGAAGGCGAGCGAGTTCGTCGTGTTCGGGGGTTCGGTGCTGCGCGATGGCGAGAGCGCCGGCGATCCCGATCACTGGGCCGCCGTCAAAGCCGGGCATCTGGCACGAGCGGCCGAGCTGGCGCGGTCCCTCTGACCAGCGGCGGAAAGGCCCGGCGCGCGGGGCGCCGGGCCTGGGGGCCGCGTGTGGAGACGAGGTGGGTCAGGAGATCAGGCGGCTTAGTAGATGCGGTACTTGCGGCCGCAGTTGTCGAACTTGCCGGCCCAGCAGGTGAACGTGTAGACCTTCTTGATCCCCTTGCCGCTCCAGCTCCCGACCACCTTGCCGTCGAACGAGCGGTTGAACTTGTGCCAGCTGCCGTTCTGGTAGAACTCGAACCACACCCAGCCCTTCTTACCGCCGACCTTGTCCACGCTGTACCACTTCGTGTGGACCACGTGGCCGCTCTTCCACGTCTTGCCGAACGTGTAGGCCTTGCGGTCGCTGGAGAAGAACTTCCCCCAGCTCGTCCCCGTCGAGGTGGTGGCAGCGGTGGTGGCGGTGGCGGCCTGGGCGGCGACCGGGCTCAGGGCGAGGCCGGTGACGGCCATCGAACCGGCCAGAGCCGCGATCGCAAGAGTCTTACGCATTGGGTTTCTCCCCGTTTGTCGTGCACCGGTTGATCCGGCAGCAGGGACATTACGGAGATTCCATGCGATCAACTGTGGACAAATCCGCACTCCGAGAGTGATGGGCAACACACCTGCCAGGCGATCAACGGACCGCGGCAGCGAGCCCGTCCGCCGGGAACGGGGTGAGCGGGAGCCGGGAGGACTTGGCCTGGGGCGCGGTGGTGCCGCACATGGACAGGAACAGGTGGTCGACCAGGGCGAAGTCGATCGGGCTCGGTACGATCTCGCCGTTCTCGTCGATCCGCTGGTACTTCGCAAGGTTGATCCCGAAGGACAGCTGGCGGCTGCCGTCCGGGCTGGACAGTGACTGCGTGATCATCCCGAACACGCCGCCGTCGTGACCCCAGAAGCGGCCGCACGGCAGGTCGAGGGAGTAGAGGCCGAGGCCGTAGTTGATCGCGGCCCCGCCGGCCAGCACCGTCACCGTCTTCTGCATCTCGGCGACCTGCGCGGCGCCGACCAGCTCGCCGCGCAGCAGCGCGCGGTAGAAGCGGTTGAGGTCGTCCATCGTGGACACGATCGCGCCTGCCGTCCCGCCCCACGACATGTTGTAGACGCTGTAGTCGCGCGGCGGGTCGATCAGGCCGAACAGCGACTCGTACGCCTTGGAGTGCGGCCCCGGGATGACCGGGGTGCGCGGGAAGGACGTGTGCCGCAGGCCCGCCTTGCGGATGACGTTGCGGGTGATGTACCGCTCGGCGTCCGTGCCCGTCACCTTCTCCAGGAGCAGGCCGGCCAGGATGTAGTTGGTGTTCGAGTACGACCCGGGGATCGCCCCGGGCTCGCCGGTCGGGGCGGCGGCCAGGCCCATCCCGACCAGTTCCTTCGGGGTGAACGTACGGAAGCGGTTGTCGTCCAGGCTCTTGGCCGAGCCCTCCAGCAGCGACGGGAACGCCGAGCCGATGTAGTCGCCGATGTGGCTGGTGTGGTTGAGCAGCATCCGTACGGTGATCCGCTGGCCGCGGTCGCCGGGGACGAGGTCGGGGAGGTAGCGGCCGATCGGGGCGTCCAGGTCGATGGCGCCGCGCGCCACCTGCTGGAGGATGGCCACCGAGACGAACGTCTTGGTGATGCTGCCCACCCGGTGCACCATGTCGGGCCGTACGGGGCGGCGCGTGTCGACATCGGCCACGCCGGACGCGCCCTGCCAGGTCTGACCCTGGTCGCGAACCTGCGAGTAGATGCCGTACATGCCCGCCTCGTGGACGGCGTCCAGGGACTTCCGGAGCGCCTGCCGGTCCAGCCCGCCGTCCTGGCTCGTCCCGGTGGCGCTCGTCGTCTGCGCGGCGGCCGGTGCGGTGAAGGTCGCCGCGGCGAGCACGGCCCCCATCCCGGTCGCGAGGGCCAGCCGCCTGGCACGGCCCACGGTCGATAGCAGTGTCCTGAATCGGAGGGATGTCATGGTCGTCAGCATGATTGAGCCGGGCTCGTGAGGTTAGTCCGCTGTGTCACCGGGTCCCCATGAGCCGTGTCACCGGGTCCCCATGACACGGGTCATCCCGAACCCATGACACTCTCGGCCTTACGGACGATGCGCCTGGCGGGTGAGCAGGCCCGCCGATCCGGTACGGGTACTCTTCTAAACCGGTCTGTTCACCGTCGGAAAGGACACTGCGGATGCCCCATGCGGCGAGGCCCACGGTCACGCTGCACGACGTGGCCGCGGCGGCCGGAGTCTCGATCTCCACCGCGTCCAGGGTCCTGGGCGGCAGCACGCGTAAGGTGGCGCCCGAGAACGAGGCCCGCGTGCTGGCCGCGGCGGCGGCGCTGCGGTACACGGTGGACGCCTCGGCCAGGGCGATGCGCCGTGCGAGCGACTCGATCGCGCTCATCGCCGACGACCTCACGACGCCGTCCATGGCGGTGGTCGTGGCCGCGATGGAACGCGAAGCCCGTACGGCCGGCGCGTTCGTCACCGTCTCGTCCACCATGGGGGCGGTCGAGCGGCAGCTCGAGACGGTCCGGGTGCTGCGCTCGCTGCGGCCGCGCGCGCTGGTGCTGACGTCCAGCCGGTTCATGGCGAACGCGCTCGGCGGGCGGCTGCTCAAGGAGCTCGGTTCGTACGAACGCGAGGGCGGCCGGGTCGTCATCGTCGGCGAGACGGACATGACTTTCGACGCGATCGGATTCGACGATTTCGCGGCCGGGCGCTCGGCGGGCGCATTCGTGGCGGAAACCGGGCACCGGCGGGTGGCGATATTCGGCGGCGCTCGCGAGCTTCGCAACATGGGCTCGCGTACGGCCGGTTTCATGGCCGGACTTCGCGCCGGGGGCCTTGACGATCGGGATATCCGGATCGTTTATTGCGAAGTCAGCCGCCAGGGCGGATTCGACGCGGCACGGCGGCTGGCGGGGGAGGGGATGTCCGGCACGGAGGCGGTTCTCGCGGTCAACGACACCGTCGCCATCGGCGCGATGTCGGGATTTCGCGCCGCCGGGCTGGCGGTTCCCGAGGACGTTTCCGTGACGGGCATCGACGATATTCCGCTCGCCGGGGATGTGACGCCGCGATTGACGACCGTCGCGCTTCCGCTGGCGCAGGCGGGGGTGGAGGCGATCCGTTTCGCACTGGGAAATGCGGGTGCGGGACGGCGGCTCACCCTGGAAGGGCGGCTGATCGTGCGCGAAAGCACCCGCCCGAGGAAATAACCCCCCGCTTCCAGGGATGGCGGCGGTGGCGGCACCGGGCCCGCCGAGTTGCGATCCGCTGGTGGTGGCGCTGGCGGATTCGCGCGTGGGGCTCGGTCCCGGGGGCGCCGGTCGATGGTGGTGCTGCCGTCGACGTCGAAGCCGAGCTCGCCAAACTCGACGGAGGCGGCCGGCGCCCCTTGCGCCCGGCCGCTGTTGAGCCGAGCCTGCACCCACGACGGGTGCGTGGGCTTGGAGGAGCGAGGCGGGGAGAGGAGTGGGCCCGCATTCAACTGCCGAGGGCGCGCTTTTGTGGGTGGATCGCCTCGCCGCGGGCGAGCATGTCAACGAACTGGGTGATACGGCGGGCTCGGGTCTCGGCGCGTTTGGCGTTCGCGATCCGATAGAGAACGGCGTAGCGGTTTTGGGAGGTGAGGATGTCGAACATCGCTTGTGCCTGGGGGTTCGCGGCCAATGCGGCGGCCAGGTCGGCTGGTACCTCGATGCCGGCTTGTCCCGCGTAGGCCGTGTCCCAGCGGCCGTCGGCCTTGGCGCGTTCGACCTCGGTCATTCCGGCCGGATGCATCCGGCCCTCGCTGATCAGACGGGTGACGATGGAAACGTTCCGCGCTGACCAGGTACTTTGCCTTCCGCGAGGGGTGAAGCGCCGGCAGAAGGTGATCTCATCCCGCCGTCGTAGCCGACCATCGATCCAGCCGTGGCACAGGGCTTCGTCGAGCGCCTGGTCATAGGTCAGGCTGGTCGGCCGGGTCGTGTTCTGCTTGGCGAGGACCAGCCACACCCCTGCCGAGCTGTCGTGGTGCCTGCTGAGCCACTCCCGCCAGGCTCGGGCATCGGTAACGGTCAGTTCCAGTGGTTCGTCGCTCATCGTCATGTGCCCCTGGTGATCATCAAAGGGATGGTTGCCGGCGGTCACCCGAAGGTGGGAGCCCAGGACGGGGGCCTGCCGGAAGTGGCGCTGGATCGGTCAGCGGTGGAGCCGGCCGATCACGTCCTTCGCCACGTCGCCACCGCGGCCTCTGGACGGATGACGCCCGCCCGCCTTCACCAGGTCTTGCCGGCCTGCTCCCGGATCGTGTGGTTGATCCGGTTGAAGAAGTTGGTGATTGCGATGTTCAGGATGATCGCGGACATCTGGTTCTCGTCGAAGTGGGTGGCAGCATCGTCCCAGATCTCGTCGGTCACGCCCGGCGCGCCGTCCTGGATCCGGGTGGCGGCCTCGGTCAGCGCGAGCGCTGCCCGCTCCTCCTCGGTGAAGAACGGGGTCTCGCGCCAGGTGACCACGTTGTGCAGCCGCTCCTCGGTCTCTCCATGCTTCTTCGCCGACTGGACGCCGGCGAACACACACGGGCTGCAGCCGTTGATCTGGCTGGCCCGCAGATGGACCAGCTCGAGCACGAGCGGGTCGACGCCACCGGCGTTAATCGCTTTGTGGAGATGCTGGATCGCTGTGATCACGTCGGGATTCGCCACGCTCTTCATGCGTGCTTCCATGGGTCCTGCCCCTCGTCGGTTACGTGCGCCCATCCGGGCCTGTCATCTACCGCACCTTGGCGGAGGTCATCGTCGTCGTCATGGACTTTTCGGCCGAGGAGTTCTCGGTCATGCCGGCGACGTTACGGTATGACCCGGTCAGAAACGGTCCTGGTTATCGAGCAGACTGTTAGCCGTGGTCAACACCTCGGCGCGGCTGCTGCGGCTGCTGTCTTTGCTGTCAACGCGGCGGTCCTGGACGTGCGCTGATCTTTCCGCCCAGCTGGAGATCACCGAGCGGACGGTTCGCCGGGACATCGCCCGGCTACGTGAACTCGGCTACGGCATCGAATCGGAGATGGGCCCATGGGGCGGCTACCACCTCGGGCCCGGAACCAGCATTCCGCCACTGATCCTTGACGAGGAGGAGGCCCTCGCGGTCGCTGTCGGGCTGCGCACCGCCGCCTTCAGCGGAGTCTCCGGCAGCGACCAGGCAGCCCTGTCGGCGCTGCTGAAACTACGCCAGGTGCTGCCGGCCAGGATCGCCGACCGGCTCGGCGAGTTGGACGCCGCGTTCACCCACACCGCACGACCCGACGACAGCCAGATCTCCCCCGCGCTGCTGCTCGACCTGGCCACCGCGTGCCGGCGAGGCGAACGCACCCAGTTGACCTACCGCGACCGGGCCGGAACGACGTCCACCCGCCGGGTGGACCCCTACCGGCTCATCTACACCGGCCGCCGCTGGTATCTCCTCGCCTACGACCTGACGCGGCAGGACTGGCGCACCTTCCGTACCGATCGCATCATCGATGCCGCAGCCACCGGGCAGGCCACTGCCCTGCCCGACCCGCCAGATCCAGCACAGATGGTCAGCACGGGCATCGCGCTGAGGCCCTACCCGGTGTGGGTGACCATCCGCCTGGCCGTACCGGCCGATGAGGCCCGCAAGCTGGTACCACCAACGGTCGGCGTCCACCACCCGGACGGTGATGACGCCACGATCGTCGACATCGGCGGGCCAGACGCCGACGGCCTGGCCCGCTACCTGCTCAGCCTCGGCCGACCACTCCGGATACTGCACCCAGAAGAGGTCCGCCAGGCATTCCTCACCCGCACACAGCAACTCCTCAAGGACAACCAGCGGCACGATAGCTGACACGGCTACCTGCAGTGACGGATGTTGCCGGCCACCATGACCGCACCAAGACGACGGGGACGACGGATGCTGAGATTCCGCGTCAGCGCAGGTCAGCGATATCCGTTGGTTTTCCGGCCAGGACTACCGGGACCCCCGAACGGGCCGGTGCACTGGGCGCGCTCGGCCGCTGTAGCCGGTCGGTAACACCCTTGACGCGTAGGTAACGCGCGTGCAAACTGCGGAATACGTTTTCCAACGGAATACGTTTTCCAGCAACCCCAGGAGGTCACGTGTGAGTGCTCTCGGCGAGCTCCAGCGCATGCGCAAGGGCAGCCGCGGAACCCTCGGCGGCGGCAATCGGGACAACAAGGCCGCCTTCGCGTTCCTCGCCCCCTGGTTCGCCGGCCTGCTGCTCATCACGGCCGGCCCGATCGTGGCCTCCTTCGTGCTGGGCTTCACCGACTACAACCTCATCCAGCCCCCGACCTTCAACGGCCTGGACAACTTCGCCCGCATGTTCACCGACGTCCGCCTCCACCGGGCGCTCGGCGTCACGCTGATCTACGTCGTCGTCTCCGTCCCGCTGCAGCTGGCCGCCGCCCTGGGGCTGGCGCTGCTGCTCGACAAGGGGCTGCGCGGGCTGGCGTTCTACCGGTCGGCGTTCTACCTGCCGTCGCTGCTCGGCTCCAGCGTGGCCATCGCGGTGCTGTGGCGGCAGATCTTCGGCGCCGACGGCCTGGTCAACCAGCTGTTCGGCATCGAGGGCCGCGGCTGGATCTCCGACCCGGACACCGCGCTGTCGACGCTGATCATCCTGAACGTCTGGACGTTCGGCGCCCCGATGGTGATCTTCCTGGCCGGGCTGCGCCAGATCCCGAGGATGTACTACGAGGCGGCGGCCACGGACGGGGCGGGGAAGTGGACGCAGTTCAGGAGCATCACGATCCCGCTCCTGTCACCGATCGTCTTCTTCAACCTGGTCCTGCAGATCATCCATGCGTTCCAGTCGTTCACGCAGGCGTTCGTGGTCTCAGGCGGCACCGGCGGGCCGTCCGACTCGACCCTGTTCTACACGCTCTACCTGTATCAACGCGGGTTCCACAACTTCGACATGGGGTACGCCTCGGCGCTCGCCTGGCTGCTCCTGGTGATCATCGCCGGCTTCACCGCCGTCAACTTCTGGGCCGCCAAATTCTGGGTCGTTTACGATGACTGAACTCCGAAAGCTGATCAAGCACGCCGCCCTCATCCTCCTCGCCCTGGTCATGCTCTACCCGGTGCTGTGGATGGTGGTCAGCTCCCTGAGGCCCGACAACGAGATCTTCCGCCGCCCCGGCCTGATCCTCGACGGGCTCCAGACCCAGAACTACGGTGCCGGCTGGACCGCGCTGGCCTCCCCGTTCGGCCACTACCTGGCCAACTCGGCCATCCTCGTGCTGGCCTGCATCATCGGCAACCTGGTGTCCTGCTCGATGGCCGCGTACGCGTTCGCCAGGCTGGACTTCACCGGCAAGCGCCTGTGGTTCGCGATCATGCTCGGCACCATCATGCTGCCGATCCACGTGATCATCGTGCCGCAGTACATCCTGTTCTCCCAGCTCGACTGGGTGAACACGTTCCTGCCGCTGGTGGTGCCGAAGTTCCTGGCCACGGACGCGTTCTTCGTCTTCCTCATGGTGCAGTTCATCCGCGGCCTGCCGCGCGAGCTGGACGAGGCGGCCAGGATCGACGGCTGCGGCCACCCGAGGATCTTCCTGCGGATCATCCTGCCGCTGATGCTCCCGGCGCTCGCCACCACGGTGATCTTCACGTTCATCTGGACCTGGAACGACTTCTTCAGCCAGCTCATCTACCTGACAGACCCGGAGATGTACACGGTGCCGGTGGCGCTGCGCTCGTTCGTGGACGCCACGGTCTCGACCTCATGGGGATCCATGTTCGCCATGAGCGTGGTGTCCCTGGCCCCGGTCTTCATCGCCTTCCTCGTCGGCCAGCGCTACCTCATCCGAGGCATCGCCACGACCGGCGGCAAGTAACCCCCGCGAAGAGGAATCATCATGCGACGAATAGCCCTCGCCATGGCGTCGGTGCTCATGCTCAGCGCGTGCGGCAGTGGCGGCAGCGCCGGTCAGGAGCTGTCGAAGGACCCGGTCACCCTCCGCTTCACCTGGTGGGGCGCGGACGAACGGCACAAGCGCACCCAGCAGGTCATCGACCTCTTCCAGAAGAAGTACCCGAACATCACGGTCAAGGGCGAGTTCAAGGACTGGAACGGCTACTGGGAGAGCCTCGCGACCACGGTGGCGGCCAACGACGCGCCGGACGTCATCCAGATGGACGAGCTCTACCTCTCCTCGTACGCCGAGCGCGGCGCCCTGCTCGACCTCGGCACCGCGAGCAAACATCTCAAGACCGCCGACTTCGACAAGGCCGCCCTGGACACGGGCGTGGTCAAGGGCAAGCAGTACGCGCTCCCCGTCGGCCTGTCCACGTACGCGATCGTCGCCAACACCGACCTCCTCGACCAGCTCAAGATCAAGCTGCCGGACGACGACACCTGGTCGTGGGAGGACCTGAAGAAGGTCGGCGACGAGGTGTCGAAGGCGGGCGGCGGCAAGGTCACCGGCCTGCAGTCGCCGGGCTTCGACGCGGGCGGCCTCAACATCTGGGCCAGGCAGGCGGGCGCGGCCCTGTTCGACGCGAACGGCAAGGTCGCCGTCCCGCCGGAGGTGCTGGCCTCGTACTGGACCTACGTCAAGGACCTGGCCAAGCAGGGCGTCACGCCGTCGCCGTCGGTCACCATCGAGCGGGCCGGCGGCTCGCTCGACCAGTCGGGCACGGCCACGAACGTGTCGGTCTTCGCCACCTGGTGGAACACCCAGCTCAGCTCGCTGACCACGGCGAGCGGCGCCAAGCTGAAGCTGCTCAGGCTCCCCGGCGAGACGCAGGCCAAGTCACCCGGCGCGTACTTCAAGTCCTCGATGTACTGGTCGATCTCGGCGCGCAGCAAGCACCCGGCCGAGGCCGCGCTGTTCGTGGACTTCCTGGCCAACAGCCAGGAGGCGGCCGACATCCTGCTGACCGACCGCGGCGTCCCCGCGAACAAGAAGATCCGCGCGGCCATCACCCCGAAGCTCACCGAAACGGACAAAGCCGCTGCGGAGTACCTGGACACCGCCAAAGTCGGACAAGCCCCTAGAGTGACCCCGAACGGCGCCAGCGATCTCGAAGCCATCATCAAACGGCACACGGAAGAGGTGCTGTTCGACCGGGAGACGCCGGAGCAGGCGGCAAAGTCGTTCATCACGGAACTGCAGGCCGAGATCGACGGCGCCTGACAGACCCCCACATAGGAGCAACATCTTGAGTCAACGGAACTACCGGGCCGCGATCGTCGGGACCGGCGCGATCGCCCACGCGCACGCGCAGGCCCTGCTCGGGTCGGGGCGGGCCGAGCTCGTGGCGGTGGCGGACGTGGACGCCGGGCGGGCGGGCGAGTTCGCCGGGAAGTACGGCGGGCCGAGCACCCACGCGAGCCTGGACGACCTGCTGCGGGAGGAGCAGGTGGACCTCGTCCACCTGTGCACGCCGCCCCAGCTGCACGCCCCGCTGGCCATCGCGTGCCTGGAGGGCGGGGTCACGGCGCTGGTGGAGAAGCCGCCGACGCTCTCGCTCGCGGAGTTCGACGCGGTGATCGAGGCGGAGCGCCGCTCGACGGCGCACGTCGCGACCGTCCTGCAGCACCGCTTCGGGGCGGGCGCGCTCCGGCTGCGCCGGCTGCAGGAGGCCGGCGAGCTGGGCCGGCCGCTGCTGGCCACCTGCAACACCCAGTGGTACCGCGACGAGGCGTACTACGCGGTGCCGTGGCGCGGCACGTGGGAGTCGGAGGGCGGCGGCCCGACGATGGGGCACGGCATCCACCAGTTCGACCTGCTGTTCTCGGTGCTCGGCCCGTGGCGCGAGGTCACGGCCGTGGCCGCCCGCCAGGCGCGCCCGGTGGACACCGAGGACGTGTCGCTGGCGCTGGTGACGTTCGAGAACGGCGCCGTGGCCACGATCGTCAACTCCGTCGTGTCCCCGAGGCAGACCTCCCAGCTCCGTTTCGACTACGAGCGCGCCACCGTCGAGGTGGAGCACCTGTACGGCTACACCGACGACGACTGGACCGTGACCCCGGCGCCGGGCCAGGAGAGCGTGTCGGAGCTGTGGGCGCAGGGGCGCACGACCACGTCGAGCGGCCACGACGGCTGGCTCGCCGCCGTCTTCGACGCGCTCGACCGGGGCGAGGCTCCTCCGGTCACCGCCGAGGACACCCGCCGGACGATGGAGTTCATCGCCGCGCTGTACACCTCCGCCTTCACCGGCGAACGCGTACAGGCCGGACAGATCACTGCTGACAGCCCGTTCGCCCGGCGCATGGACGGCACGGGCGCCCCCTGGGAAAAGGTGAGGAACCCGTGACCCTGCAGGCCACGCACGCGCTCGGCCGGTCGGTGACCGTCGCGGCCGGTGACGTCGAGCTGTTCACGTACGTCTACAGCCCCGACACGCCGGTGCTGGAGTCGCCCAAGCCGTACCTGCACCCGATCCGCACCCTCGGCGGCCGGCTCGTGTCGCTGTTCAGGCCGCACGACCACGTCTGGCACAAGGGCATCGCCTGGTCGCTGCCGCACGTCGGGGAGCACAACTTCTGGGGCGGGCCGACGTACGTGCACGGCCGGTTCTACGTGCAGCTCGAGAACAACGGCAGCGCCACGCACCGCGAGATGACCACCCTGGCGGCCACCGGCGAGCGGGTCGAGCTCGGGCACACGCTCGACTGGGCCGCGCAGGCCGGCGACCCGGTCATCGAGGAGCGGCGCTCGCTGGCGGCGCACGTCGTGGACGAGGCCACGTGGGCGCTGGTGTTCGACACGGAGATGACCAACGTGTCGGGCGGCACGCTCGCGTTCGGCTCCCCGACCACGAAGGGCCGCGAGAACGCCGGGTACGGCGGGCTCTTCTGGCGCGGGCCCCGGTCGTTCACCGGCGGGATCATCCAGTCGCCCGCCGGCGCGGGCGGGGACGAGCTGCGCGGCTCGCGCGCCGAGTGGTTCGGCTTCCGCGGCCGGCACGACGAGAGCGGCGACCACTCGACGGTCGTCATGGTGGACGCCGCCGACAACCCGCAGCACCCGCCGCAGTGGTTCGCGCGCAGCGAGGACTTCGCCTGCCTGTGCCCGGCGCCGTTCTTCAGCGAGGAGGTCGAGCTGCCGGACGGGCAGTCGCTGCGGTTCCGGTACGCGGTCGTGATCGCCGACGGCGACCGGGGCGAGGAAGGTACGGAGCTGCTGGCCAAGCAGGGGAGGGCGGCACTGGCATGACGTTCCCCGGAGGTACGTCCGTCAGCCGCCTGTCGGTCTACTCGGGCAGCCCGTGCGCCGACGGCCTGGAGGGCGGCACGCCGCACCTGCACACGGCCTCGACGGAGGCGTACGTGGTCATCGGCGGGCACGGCACGCTGCAGACGCTCGACGTGAACGGGCTGCGCGAGACCGAGCTGAGCGCCGGGACGACCGTGTGGTTCACGCCCGGCACCATCCACCGCGCGGTCAACCGCAGGGGCCTGGAGGTGGTGGTCGTGATGTCGAACGCGGGCCTGCCCGAGGCCGGGGACGCGGTCATGACGTTCCCCCCGGAGATCGTGGCCGACCCCGAGCGCTACCGCCAGGCCGCGACCCTGCCCCCGTCACCCCCGTCCGGCGGCCCGCTCCCGTCCGGCGGCCCGCTCCCGACCGGCGGGCTACCCGCGTCCTCCACTCCCCCCGAAGGACTCGCGCCCGGTGCGGCGGGCGCGCTCCGTGACATCGAGGAGGCCGTACGGCGCCGGCGCGAGCTGGCCGTCGAGGGTTTCCTGCGCCTGGCCGACGCCGCAGCCGACGGCGACCTGGCCCCGCTGCACCGCTTCTACGACCACGCCATCACGCTCGTGCGCCCCAAGGCCGCGGCCTGGCGCACGATCTGGGAGGGCACGGTCGCCGAGGAGACCCGCCGCACCGCCGGGATCCTCGACGCCCTGGAGCGCGGCGACGGCGCGCACCTGCGGCGTTCCGCCCTGATGGAGAGCCCGCCGCACGACCGGTGGGGCATGTGCGGCAACCTCCGCGCGCACGACGTGGCCCACCCGATCGTCCACACCCCAGAACCGAGCTGATCGCCCACCGGCGCGCCCTGCGAGGGGCGCGCCGAAATCACCCCCCAGGAGCCCGGCGATGTTCCCCCAACTGCTGACCGCTGCCATGATCCTGATATCCACCCCGCCCACCACGGCCACGGCCACGGTCACGGCGGGCACCACGTACTACGTCGACGCCGCGACGGGCGACGACTCGGCCTCGGGCCTCGACCAGGCACACCCCTGGAGGAGCCTGGGCAAGGTGAACGACACCACGTTCCGCCCGGGCGACCGTATCCTGCTGCGCGCCGGACAGCGGTGGACCGGCCAGCTCTGGCCCAAGGGCTCGGGCGGGAGCGGCGCGCCGATCACCGTCGACAGGTACGGCGAGGGCGGCAAGCCCCGCATCGACGGCGCGGGGCAGGTCGGCGACGCCGTCCGGCTGTTCAACCAGGAGTTCTGGACCATCCGCAACCTGGTGGTCACGAACGAGGTCCCGCCGACGGGCACCCCCGGCGAGAACCTGCGCGACCTGCGCGGCATCCATGTCTCCGGCGACAACAGCCAGACCCTCGACGGTTTCGTCATCGACGGGGTGGCCGTGCACGACGTCACCGGCCAGGTCAACTGGATCAGCGGCAGCACCGACAACAACGCGCCCGGCGTGCGCTTCAAGACCGGGTGGGACGGCTCGAAGAAGACGGGCGGCATCGTGTTCGACACGACGGTGCCGGACATCCACACGCCGCCGGACAAGGCGACCGTTCTGAACGACGTGGTCATCCAGAACTCCACGGTCGCCAACACCTCGTTCGCCGGGATCGTGTTCAAGCAGTACACCGGGGACGGCAAGAACGACGCGGGCGAGACGATCGCCACGGCCACCGGTTGGGGCACGCGGCAGAACGCCGACGACCCCAAGTTCACCCCGCACACGAACATCGTCATCAGGAACAACCACGTCACCCAGGCCGACACGGCCTACGGCTGCAACGGCATGTACCTCACGAACGTCCGGGGCGCGCTGGTCGAGCACAACGTCGTCTACCGGGCGGGCACCTCGGGCATCGAGTCGTACTACGCCGACGACGTGACGTTCCAGTTCAACGAGGTGTACGAGACGCAGCAGAAGGCCGGCGGCGCCGACTCCAACGGGATCGACCCGGACAAGGGCACCACCCGGCAGGTCGTGCAGTACAACTACCTGCACGGCAACGGCGACGGCGTGCTGCTGTGCCAGTTCGCGTTCGGTGACGCCGTGGTCAGGAACAACGTGATCGCGAGCAACACCCGCTACCAGATCTACCTGCACTCCGACCGGGCCGCGACCGCCAAGGTCTACAACAACACGATCTACAACGACAAGAGCGACTACCTCATCTACGGGTACGGCTCCTACATCGAGGCCCGCTACGACCTCTCCAACAACCTCCTGTACTCCACGCGCCCGGCGACGCTGACGACCAGCCCGACCATCGCCTACAGCCACAACCTGTACGGCGGCGCCGACCTCGCGGTCCCGGACGGCGACACCGGCGCCGTGGTGGCCGACCCGCTGTTCGCGAAGGCGCCGCCGACCGGCCCGTACGGCACCCCGGAGTCGGGCCCCCGGCTCGACACCGCGTACGGCCTGCGCGTCTCCTCCGGCTCGTACGCGATCGACGCGGGCGCCGAGATCACCGGGAACGGCGGCCGCGACTACGCCGGGACCCCGCTCTACAACGGCGGCGCGGACATCGGCGCCTTCGAGTACACCACCGCCCAGGACGCCACCACCGAGTCCGTCACCGGCACCGCCCGCACCCCCTCGGGCGCCCCCGTCGCGGGCGCGACCGTGACGGCGGCGGGCAGGGCGGCGACCACCGGCGCCGACGGCCGCTTCGCGATCAGGGACCTCCCCTTCGCCGACGGCGTCGAGGTGACCGCCGCCAGGAACGGCTACGCGAGCGCCACCGAGACCGTGAACGTGCGCCCCGGCAACACCGTCACCGTCCGTCTGACCATGGCCTCGGCCAGCACGGTCGGCTCGGTCGCCGGACGCGTGCTCGACCAGGCCGCCCGCCCGCTGCCCGGCGCCACGGTCACCGTCAAGGACGGCGACCAGGCGCTCGCCACCGCGACCAGCGGCCCCGACGGCGCCTTCACCGTGGAGAACGTCCCGGTGGGGGAGGGCTATCTGGTCCAGGCCGCGTCCGGCGGATACGTGACGGCCAGCCGGTCCGGGCTGACCGTGGAGGCGGCCACGGCGATCGACGCGGGCGCGCTGCTCCTCGTCCGCCCGATCCCGGACTACGTGGCCGTGCACGACTTCGACGACCTGCCGACCGGGCCGCTGGCCGGTGGTGACGGCCTCACCGTGAGCTCCACGGGTGGGAGCGTCGAGGTCGTCGAGACGCCGGGCGGCAAGAGCCTGAAGCTCACCCGCACCGCGAACAGCGGCAGCACCGGCGTCTCCCGGACGTTCGCGCTCAAGGGCGTCGTGACCGTCGAGGCCCGCGTCATGAGCGAGCAGCCCTACACCTCGGGCAACCACTGGTGGTCCGTCCCCTACGTCAGGAACGCGAGCGGGCAGAACGCCGTCAGCCTCGCCTTCACCAAGAACACGATCGTCGCCTACGCGGGCACGACCACGCGCACGGTGGGCGCGTACGAGCCGGGCCGCTGGTACCACGTCAAGGCCGTGATCGACACCGTCAACCAGCGCTTCGACCTGCTGATCGACGGCCGGAAGGCGCTCGAAGGGGCCGCGTTCAGGACCGCGATGGACACCGTGGCGCAGATCGACTACTACGCCAACAGCACCAACTACGGCGGCATCCACCTCGACGACCTCCGGGTCGCCCAGGGGGTCGGCCTCGCCCGCGACGACACGGGCCTGCTCAGCGTCGACACCAGCCACGGCGCGCCCGACGGCGACGTGCTGGACGTGCCCGCCCGGGTCACCGAGGTGGAGGTGACCGCCGTGGCCCGCAGCCCGTTCGCCAGGTCGGTGAGCATCTCGGGCGAGCGCACCGCCGGAGCGCAGGCGACGCGGAAGGTCACGCTGGGCGCGACCGGGGCCGAGGTACCCGTCGTGGTCACCGCCGAGGACGGCACCGAGGCCACCCACACCCTCCAGATCAGGCGCCGCCCGCTCGCCCAGGACACCACCCTGTCCGGCCTCGTCCCGGACGCGGGCACGCTGGAGCCGGCCTTCGACCCCGACGTCCTCGCCTACGCCCTGACCGTCCCCGGGGACTGGGTCGTGTTCACGCCGACCGCGCTCAACCCGAAGTCCGACATCACGGTCCAGGGGCAGCCGGTCGCGAGCGGCGCCGCCGCCCCGCCCGTGCCGCTCCCGGTCGGCGACACCGAGGTCGCGGTCAAGGTGGTCGCCGAGGACGGCACGGCCGACGCCACGTACCGGATCAAGGTCACCCGCCCCGAGCCCCAGCTGCCGCAGGACGGCGCCACCGCGCCGCCCGCGCGGGCGGCGCTCTCGACCACGAGCGGGTGGCGGAACGGCCTCCACGACGGCACCCACGACGTGACCATGAACCTCTGGTACGGCGTCAACGCCAGCGTGTTCGTCCTGTACGAGAACGGCAAGGAGATCGCCAGGCGCGACCTCACCCCGAGGACGCCGTCGGCCCAGAAGGCCACCGTCCCCGTCACCGGCCGCCCCAACGGCACCTACGTCTACACCGGCGAGCTGCTGAACCAGGCGGGCCGGACCGCCACCACGTCCGTACGGGTCGTCGTGACCGACGCGAACCCCGGCAAACCCGTGCTCAGTTCGGACAACTGGGACGGCGACGGCGAGTACACCATCCGCATGAAGATGTGGTGGGGCACCAACGCCACCTCCTACCGCCTCTACGAGGACGGGGTCCTCGTCGACACCCACCAGCTCGACGCCGCCACCCCGGCCGCGCAGAGCGCCGCCACCGTCCTGTCCGGTCGGCCGGCTGGGACGCGCACGTACGTGGCCGAGCTGGCGAACGCGGCGGGTGTGACCAGGAGCGACCCGCTGACTCTGGTGACAGAATGACCGGTATGGAGGAGGGGTCCACGGCCCCGCCGACCCTGCACGACGTCGCCCGCGAGGCGGGCGTGTCCATCGCGACGGCGTCGCGCGCGCTCAACGGCAGCACGCGCAACGTCAGGTCCGAGAACGTCTCCAGGGTGCGCGCGGCGGCGGCCAAGCTCAACTACGAGCCGCACCTGTCGGCGCAGGCCATCGCGAAGGGTTCGACCAGGACCGTCGCGCTGGTGGTGCGCGACGTGGCCGACCCCTACTTCTCCTCCATCGCCGCCGGGGTCACCCAGGCGGCCGAGGCCGCGCAGCTCATCGTCACCATGGCGGTGGCCGACGGGTCGCCCGAGCGCGAGCTGGAGATCGTCAGGACGCTGCGGGGCCAGCGGCCGCGCGTGATCATCGTCGCGGGCAGCCGGGTCGCGGGCTCCGCGACCCGGGACGCGCTCATCGAGGAGCTGGAGGAGTACCGGACGGCGGGCGGGCGGGTCGTCATGATCAGCCAGCGGGACCTGCCGTTCGGCACCGTCACGATCGACAACCACGGCGGTGCCCGCGACCTCGCCCGGGCGCTGGTGGAGGCGGGATACCGGCGCTTCGCCGTCTTCCACGCCGCCGGCGAGCTGCGCACGTCCCGCGACCGCCACGAGGGCTTCCGCGCGGGGCTGGGCCCCGGCGTGCCCGAGCCGCTGGCGATCGAGACGGCCTTCACCCACGCGGGCGGCTACGACGCGGCGCGCCGGCTGGTGGAGCGGGGGATCGAGGACGTGGAGGCGGTGTTCGCGGTCAACGACGTGATGGCGATCGGCGCCATGACGGCCTTCCGCGACGCCGGGGTGGTCCCGGGCGCGGACATCGGGGTGGCGGGCTTCGACGACATCGCCTCGGCGCTGGATGTGGTGCCCGCCCTCACCTCCGTGGCGGTGCCGCTGCGGGAGGCGGGCCTGAGCGCGATGCGGCTCGCGCTGTCGGACGAGGAGAGCGCGGACGACGTGCGGCTCCCGGCCCGCGTCGTCCTGCGCGAGAGCACACCTGGGGCTCCACGACTTTCCTGAGAGGAAAGTAGATGCTACTTTCCTCATAGGAAAGTAGTCGACCACGGGGGTGGCACATGAATCCGCAGGATGCCCAGGCTTCGCTCAACCAGATCCGGGACTTCCAGGACAAGACCCGCGAGGAGATGGTCCGCAAGATCTTCCCCTGGCCCCATGTGATCATCTCGGCGCTTGGGCTCTTCGCCTCGTTCGCGTCGATCGACCTCGAGCAGCCTTGGCTCCCCATCGCTCGCGGGCTCGGGCTCGCAGTGTTCATAGGCGTGGGAATCTTGCACTCGTTCCGGGTCTCCGTCCACCCGAAGCCCACGGCTCCGATGATCGGGGTCTACATCGGCATGGTGCCCATTCTCCTCGTGGCCTTCGTCATCGGCCGGATCGCCGGCTTCATCTTGTTCGGTGTGCCGGCGCACGGGCTGCTGTCGCAGGCCACGGTGGGCGGCGCCCTGGCGGCCATCGTGTATGTCGCCATCATGCCCGTGGTCCGCAGGATCATCACGTCGATTGCGCTGCAGGCTCATGGACCCGCAGTTCGATGAGTTCCTGCACGTGCCCGCGCGGCTGTCGGTGGTCGCGGTGCTGGCGCCGGCCGACTGGGTCGACTTCGGGTTCGTCAGGGACACGATCGGCACCAGCGACTCGGCGCTGTCCAAGCAGGTCTCCGCACTGGCCGGCGCCGGGTACGTGGAGGTGCACAAGGGGCAGGACAAGCGGGCGCGGCGCACGTACGTGCGGCTGACCCCCGCGGGGCGGCTGGCGTTCCAGCGGCACGCGGCGGCGCTGGAGCGGATCGTCGCGCTCTCCCGGATGCCCGCGCCGGACGGGCCGCCCCCGCCCGAGTGACCGGGCGAAAAGGACGTGCGGAACGGCCGGTCCCCGGGGCACGATCATGCCCATGGGCTACGAGGAGCTGATCCGCGACGCGCTGGCCACGCCGTTCGAGGGGTGGGACTGGGCGGTGTTCCGCGGCCGGATGACCACGGCCGGCGACCTGCCCTGGGACTACGAGCGGCTGGTGCGCGACCGGCTCCCGCGCACGCCGTCGCTGCTCGACCTCGGCACCGGAGGGGGTGAGCTGCTGGCGTCCCTGGCGCCGCTCCCGCCGCGCACCGCCGCCACCGAGGGCTACCCGCCGAACCTCCCGATCGCCCGCGACCGCCTGGAGCCGCTGGGCGTCGAGGTGGCCGGGTCGACCGGGCACTTCCCCGACGGCTCGTTCGAGCTGATCGTCGACCGGCACGAGTCGTACGACTCGCACGAGATCCGCCGCCTCCTGGCCGGGGGCGGCACGTTCGTCACCCAGCAGGTGGCCGGGCGCGACCTGGAGGAGCTCAACGCGGCGCTGGGCGGCCCGCCGCACGAGGACCACGCCTGGGACCTCGCCGGCGCGGCCGCCGCGCTCGACGCCGCCGGACTCGAGGTCACCTGGAGCGCGGAAGCCGGCTACCCCGTGGTGTTCCACGACGTCGGAGCGCTCGTGCTCTACCTGCGGGTCGTCTCCTGGCAGGTCCCGGGCTTCGACGCCGGCACGTACGAGGACCGCCTCCGCGCCCTGCACGATGACATGCCGCTCCAAGCGACCGCCCGCCGTTTCGCTCTGACGGCCCGGCACCGTTAACGGTCAAGCTGCGGCGGCGGTGACGAGGGGGCGAAGGGCACCGCGAGCCGGAGCCCCACGCTGGGCGCGAAGCCCAGCAGCGAGCTCTGCGCCATCGGCGGCAGCTTCTTGAACCAGGCGGGCGACGGCACGCCCCACTGGCCCCGCGCCGGGTTGAACAGCCGCCCGACCGCACCGTTGAACCCGCCCGCGATGCCGCTGAACAGCGCCACGTCCCCGAGCGTGGCACTCCACGACTTGCCCTCCACCCTGGCGTTCCAGAAGGCCGGCACGCCGCCCGCGAGGGCGCCCATGGCCACGTTGTTCACGAGCGGGCGGCTGGCGGCGAGCCCGGTGAAGTACTTCGTCTGGCCGAGGGGCCCGGTGAAGCCGGCGACGGTGGAGGCGTTGGCGGTCTGGGCGAGGGAGAGGATGGAGATGTCGAGGGGGTTCTGGCCGAAGACGCCCCTGGCCACGCCGCCTGCCAGCAGGTTGCCGCCGAACGACCAGCCGTGGATCTGGCCGTACTTCCCCAGGGCGGCCAGGGCCGTCTGGCGGAAGCCGCCGCCGGCGTACATGCTGAGGCCGCGCACCAGGCCCGACCTGCCCATCATCGTCGTGAACCCGCGCATGGCCGCCGCCGCGGCGGCGCGCACCGCGGCGAAGCGGCTCAGGATGCCGGTGGCCGTCGCCGCCCCGCGGGCGGCGGTCGCGGCGCTGGACGCCCACACCGCGAACGTGCTCAGGCCCGCCGCCGCCAGCGACGCGACGACACCCGCGGACACCGACGCGATCAGCGAGGTGATCAGCTGGTTGAGCGCCTCCCTGGTCTTCCTGGACGCCTCCACGGCCTGGTCGAGCACGTCGGCGGCGTCGCCGAGCCGCTCGGCCGCCGTGGCCCGGAACTCGGGGGCCAGGTAGCCGCGCCACTTCTGCCGGAACACGTCCGCGTCGCCGCCGATCCACCCCTGGAGCGAGCCGGGGATGGGGGAGAGCGCCGGCTCCAGGCCCTCGATGCCGCTCTTGAGCCGGCGGCAGGCCGCGGCCATGGTCTGCAGGCGCTGCTCCTGCTCGTCGTCGCCGATCGAGGCGACGGTGTTCTTCAGCGTGTTGACGAGGTCGACGACGGGGGTGAAGGGCCCGGACATCAGCCGCCCCCCAGCCGCTCCGCGCTCTCCCGCAGCCCGGTGGCGGTGTCGTCGAGCTTGGCCACCAGGTCCTTGGCGAAGCCGAGCAGCTCCTGGTGGTATTCCCGGTACGACTCCTCCAGCTCCTTGCCGCCGCGCTCCAGAAGGCCGAAGC
Organism: Nonomuraea sp. NPDC051941; assembly: GCF_044593615.1. NCBI lineage: Bacteria > Bacillati > Actinomycetota > Actinomycetes > Streptosporangiales > Streptosporangiaceae > Nonomuraea > Nonomuraea sp. NPDC051941. Next base: position 184,648 of record NZ_JBIUCF010000018.1, on the reverse strand, counting down.
AGCCGTCGGCCGGCGCGGCATTCCGCTCGAAGTCGGGCAGCAACGGCTTCAGCGCGTCCCGCGCGTCCTCGCACCGCTTTCCCGCGGCCAGGAGCGCGCCCGGATCGATCCGGATTCCACCGCTCATGAAATGGCACCTTTCCCACGGATTAGCCGCTGAGAAATCTGCCATTAATCCATTAGTCAGAGCAATGAAACTTCGCATGCTTCAACTTTTTCCGAAATGGCGGGCCTCCCCCGTACTCTCCCGTCGCAGAGACCCGGGAGGTACGGTGAACGACTTCGACCCCGAAGAGCTGGAACGGATCACCGCGCGGGCGGAGGACATGCTGGCCCGCGTCGAGGAGCTCAGGAGCGAGATCGACGTGGTCGTGGGCAACGGCGAGGCGGCGGACGGTCAGGTACGCGTGACCGCCGGCGCCTCGGGCCGGCTCATGGACGTCGTCCTCGCGCCCAGGGCCATGCGGCTGGACAGCCAGAAGCTGGCCGAGGCCGTGCTGCGGGCCGCGCAGGAGGCCCAGGACGACGTCGCCGCCAAGGTCGACGCTGTCATGGCGGAGACGCTGGGCGGCGCGCTGCCCGGCAGGGAGCTGCTCGACGAGCAGTTCGGCAGCGTGCTGGAGTCGTTCGAGTCGTCCATGGACGAGCAGTTGCGGGCCATCGACGATCGGACGCGTGACAGCCGGTGATCGGACACTTCCAGGTTATTTGAAGGAACCTCGCGATCCGCGGACGCCCCCCTAGGGTGTCCGCGGGCACGTACACGTACGGGATGTGAGTCGGTGGCCATTCGGTGGCGGAATGCGGCGGGACGGCGGGCGGCGGGAATCGTCGCGGGCGCCCTCGTCGCCGTGCTGGTCGGCGTCGGCCTGTTCCTGGGCCAGGGCGTCTCCAGCGCTCGCCCCAAGCTCGCCGACGTCGGGGCGTGGCTCGGCAGCGCGCTCAACGGTGAGGTGGTGCACGCCAACGGCCTGTCCGGGCAACTGGACGGCCGCGTGGACCTGGCCTCCGCCGAGGGCGAGCCGCTCAAGGTGGTGCAGGACGGCAACAACGTGCTCGTCATGGACTCCACGGGCAAGGTCGGACGCATCGACCCCACCCAGCTCGAGGTCGCCCAGACCAACACGCTCGGCGCGGGCGGCATGCAGATCGTGATGGGCGGCGGGAAGGCGTACGGGGTCGACCCGCGGGCCGGCACCGTGCAGCAGCTCGACCCGCTGACGGTGAGCACGATCGGCTCCCCGCTCACCCTCAAGGCGCCGCTCGGCCAGGCCGGCCTCGGCAAGGACGGCACGCTGTGGGTGCCGGTGCCCGAGGAGGGCACGCTGGTCCAGGTGAAGGACGGCCGGCAGGTCAAGGCCGTGACGGTTGGCGAGCCCGGCGACCCGCTCACCCTGACGCTCGCGAACGGCGCCCCGCTGGTCACGAACTCCGCCGCCGCCTCCGCCATGCTGATCGGCCCGGCGGGCACCCGGCTCCAGGTGTCCCTGCCCAGCACGGTCACGGGCGCGGGCGGCGGCGGGCTGCTGGTCCCGGCGGTGGCCGAGAGCCAGATCGTGCCGATCCTGGAGCCCAGGAAGGGCGCGCTCGTCCTGGTCGACACCGCCGGCGGCGGGCTGACCACGGTCTCGGTGAAGGGCGGCAAGCTGGGGGCGCCGCAGGCGCTCGGGCGGCGCGTCTACATCGCCGACGAGAGCAAGGGCCGGCTCATCGTGTACGACACGGTGGCCAAGGCGTTCGAGCCCGAGAAGGTCGTCACGGGCAAGGCGGGACCGCTGGAGGTGTTCGTCAAGGACGGGCTGCTCTGGGTGAACGACCAGTTCAGCGAGACCGCGCTGGTCATCGAGCAGGACGGCAGGGGACACCGGGTCGGCAAGTACGACGAGGCGCTCGGCCAGAAGGACACGCCGACGCCGCTGCCGATCCCGACCTACACACCCTCGGTGGTGCAGCCGACCCTGGTGCCCACCCGGTCGACCAGGCAGCCCACCGGGAAGCCGACGTCCGTTCCGACGAAGACGAAGACGGCCGTGCCGACCGTGACCGTGACGAAGACCCCCACCCCGACCCCCACTCCTACGGACACCCCGACCCCGACCCCGACGCCCACTCCGACGCCGACCCAGACCCCCGATCCGCCGGGATCCGTGACGGCCAAGTCCGGGCCCGGCTGGATGGAGGTCACCTTCACGCCGTCCCGCCAGGGCACGGTCAAGGCGTACACGCTCAAGGGCGCGTCCGACGTCACGCCGTCCCGCGTGCAGCCCGACGGGCCGTACCAGTTCCGGGTGAACGGCGGCCGGTGCGACCAGGAGTACACGTTCCGGGTGGTCGCCGAATGGTCCGGCGGCGAGGTGGAGTCCCAGCCGTCCGTGCCCGTGCGCCCGTGCGTCGCGCCGGGACGGCCGTCCGGCTTCGCCGCCAAGGGCAAGAACCACGGCGCCGACCTGACCTGGTCAGCCCCGGAGAACGCGCGGGACGGCGGCGTCACGTACACGCTGGACGGGCCCGGCAACCATCCGGGATCGCCCGACGGCACCAGTGCGGAGGTCACCGGGCTCAAGAACGGCCAGTCCTACACCTGGACGCTGCGGGCCAAGAACGCGGCGGGCGAGAGCGAGGAGCGCGCGGAGGCCACGGCCGACCTGCGCCCGCCGTCCGCCCAGTTCAGGAACGCCAACAACAACAACAGGGACACCCTGATCCGCTCCGGGCCCAGCGCCGGCGCCGAGGCGGGGCGCATCCCCAAGGGCGAGTACATCACGATGACCGTGCTCTGCCAGCAGAGGGGCGCCGCCTTCACCGACACGGACACGGGCATGAGCAGCGACGTCTGGAACAAGGTGGAGTCCGGCCGCGGCAACGGGTGGCTCAACGACGTGCTGATGGACACCCCGAAGGGGGGCTTCCCCGCGGCCCCGCTCTGGGAGTGCGAATGATCACCAGGGCGGGGTGGGGCCTGGCGGCGGCCTCGGTGCTGGTCTACGCCGTGGGGGCGCCGTTCGGGTACGCCCAGGCGGCGGTCCTCGCGGTGGCGGGGCTGGCCGCCGTGGGCGTGGGCGCGCTGTGGACGCTGCGCGGCGCCGGGCTGGACGTGCGCCGGGAGCTGACGCCGGTGAAGGTGGCCAGGGGCGACCCCGCGGTGGCCCTCCTGCACGTGCGCAACACCGGCCGCCGGCGCCACGCGGGGCTGGTGGCCCGCGACACCTGCCGGGGCACGTCCGTCACGGTCGAGGTGCCGGCGCTGGCCCGCGACACCGCGCGGACGGTGTCGTACCGGCTGCCCACCCGGCGACGCGGGGAGACGCCCGTCGGGCCGCTGCTGCTCGACCGCACCGACCCGTTCGGGCTGGCGCGGCGCTCGATCGCGTACGGGCGCACCGACCTGCTCCTGGTCCGGCCGCGTACGGTGCCGCTCGCGCCCCCGCACGCCGGCCGCCGGCGGCAACTCGACGGGCTCGACTCGCGCTCCGCGCCGAACGGGGCGATCAGCTTCAACGGGCTGCGCGACTACGTGATCGGGGACGACCTGCGGCACGTCCACTGGCGCTCCACGGCCCGCACCGGCGTCCTCATGGTCAAGGAGCTGACCGACGTCAACCTGCCGAGCACCGTCACGGTCCTGGACACCCGGCACTCGTCGTACGAAGGGGACGACGAGTTCGAGCTGGCCGTGGACGTGGCGGCGTCGGTGGCCTGCGCGGTGGCGCGCGACCGCTTCCCCGTGCGGCTGCTCACGGGGGCGGGGCAGCTGCTGCACTCCAAGGGCGGGCCGGGCGAGACCGAGGAGGTCCTGGACCGGCTCGCCGTGGTGGAGCGCTCCGAGCAGGCGGACGCGCCGCTCCACGCTCTGCGGCGGGCGGGCTCGGGCGGGGCGCTGGTGCTGGTCAGCGGCTCGTTCGACGGCCTCGCGGACGCGGCGGCCGTGCGGCGGCGCTTCGACGAGGTGCTGTTCGTGCGGGTGGGCGAGCCGGTGGAGGGCGGGCGGCCCGCGGCGGCCGGGGTGACGGTCATCGAGGTCAGCGACCTGGCGGAACTGGCGGCGGCATGGCCCCGCTAGCCGGTCCGCCGCCCCACGACGTCGCGGTGCCGCAGGGGCGCACCGCGACTCCACCGGACCCTGCCCCGGAGCCGGCAGGCGCCTCGGGCGTCGGATCGGCGTCGGGTGTCGGGTCCGTGCCGGGTGGCGGGTCGGCGGCTGGCGAGCCGGTGGGGGCGCCGGGACCGGGGCCGGTGCGGGGGCTGGTGTCCGTGGGGGTCGTGGCGCTGCTGGCCGCGACGGCCGGGCTCGCGTTCGACGGGGTGTTCCCGTTCGCCGCCCTGCTCCCCGTGGTCGGCCTGGCGGCCGGGGTGCCGTGCGTGCTGTCGGTGGCGCTGTACGGCCGGTTGCCGCTCTGGGGAACGATCCCGGTCAGCGTGCTGGGCTGGCTGGTGGCGGTGTCGGCGACCCTGTTCAGGTCGCAGGCCTGGCTCGGGTTCCTGCCCGGCCCGGCCGCCGTGCGCGCGGCGCTGCTCGGCGTGCGCGACGCGGGCGGCCGGCTCCTGACCACGATCCTCCCGGCGGCGCCCGACAGCACGGCCGTCGTGCTGGCCAGCTTCCTGGTCTGGGCCGCCGCCCTGGCCGGGGCGGAGATCGCGCTGCGGTCCAGGTCCGTCATGCTGCCCGCCCTGGCCGCGCTCCCGGTGCTCGCCGTCGCGGTCGTGCTGGGGGTCGCCGGGTCCGGGTCCGTGGTGCCGTACGCGGCGGTGTTCGCCGGGCTCACCCTGCTGCTCGGCCTGGTCAGGGCGGCCAGGTCGGCGGGGACGATCGCGGTGGGCGTGCCGCTGCTGGCCTGCCTGGTCCTGGCCGCCGTCGTCACCGCGCCCGCCCTGCCCAGGGCCGAGCGCCCGTACGACGTGCGCCGGCTCGTCGAGCAGCCCCCGCCGCGGCCGATCAACGGCGTGAGCGCGCTCGACCAGGTGTCGGCGTGGCTGCAGAACCCGCAGCGCGAGCTGTTCACGGTCGGCACCGCCTCCGAGGCGAACCTGCGCCTGGCCGTCCTGGACACCTTCGACGGGGTCACGTGGACGTCGGGCGCGGGGTTCGTCCCCACCGGCGGGCGGGTGCCGGGGCAGGAGAGCGGCGGGGATCCGGTCACGCAGCGGTTCACCCTGCGGAAGCTCCCGGGTCCGTGGCTGCCCGCCGCCGACCGGCCGCTGCTGGTGAAGGGCGCGGGCATCGTGGTCGATCCCGCGACGGGCATGCTGGCCGGCACGCAGGCGCGCGAGGGCATGACGTACGAGGTGACCTCGGGGATCCGCCGCTACACGGCGGAGGACCTGCGCGCGGCCGTCCCCGCCGCCGACCCGGCCGCGCTGCGGCTGCCGGACGGGCCGGACGGTCGCACGCCGCCGCAGCGGGCCCGCCTCCTCGCCATCGCCCGCCGCGCCACGGCCGGGGCGCAGAGCCCGACGCAGCGGGCCGCCCGGCTGGCGGCCTACCTGCGCAAGCACGCGGTGAACGACGTCAACGCGCCGCCCGGGCACGGCTACCGCAGCATCGAGTTCTTCCTGACGGAGTCGCGCAGGGGGACGACGGAGCAGTTCGCCGCCTCGTTCGCGCTGCTGGCCCGCGCGATCGGGCTGCCGAGCCGGATCGTCGTGGGCTTCCGCCCGGGAACCGGCTCCGGCCCTGGCTCCGGCCCTGGGTCCGGCGCTGGCGGGGTGCGGCAGGTGCGGGGTGGGGACGTGCTGGCCTGGGCGGAGGTCGAGTTCGACGGGATCGGGTGGGTGCCGTTCTACCCGACGCCGTCGCGTACGCGCTCGGGAGGGGGCGGTGACGTGGCCGAGGGCGCGCCGAAGCAGGCGCGGGAGATCGAGCAGGCGATCAATAGCGACTCCTCCGAGCCCAAGCCGACCCCCACGGCCGCCAACCGGGCCACCCCGACCCCGGCGCCGCGTCCCGGCGGCTCCGCGGGCCCGCTCGTCTGGGCGGCCGTGCCCGCCGCCGCGCTCCTGGTGTATCTCCTGGCCGTGCTCGTCGTGCCGCCGCTGAGGCGGATGCGCCGCCGCCGGGCCGCCGCGCCCGCCGCCCGGGTGGTGGGGGCGTGGCGGCAGACGGTGGCCAGGCTGCGCGTGGCCGGGATCCCTGTGCGCTCGGACGCGCTGACGGCTGGCGAGGTGGCGTCTCTGGCCGAGTCCGTCCTGGGTCCGGCCGCGCGCGAGCCGCTCACGACGCTCGCCGACCTGGCCAACCTGGCGACGTTCGGGGGAGCGGCCGTGGACCAGGCGGACGCCGACCTCGCCTGGCGCCACTTCGGCGGCGTGGACGCGCTGGTGCGGCGGAAGGTCGGCCTCGCGAGCAGGCTCGCGCACCGCCTGTCGCCGCGATCCCTGGTGGGGTAGCCGGTCTCAGGAGGGTGGCGGGGTGGCCAGGGGGAGCACGATCGGGGGCTGGACCTGGTCGTCCTGGTTCGTCTCCGCGGCGCCGCGGATGCACAGGGCCGACGACCACGCGACGGACGAGGGCTGGCCGATGGCGACCACGGTGCCGACCTTGAAGCAGTAGCCCGTGACCGGGTCGAGGCCGCTCAGGGTGTAGGTGTTGCTGCCGCTCGCCGCCGGCACCAGCCGGTTGCCGGGGGCCTGCTGGATCACCACGGGATAGCCGCTCTTGCGCACCGCCTTCCAGGCGAGCGTCACGGTGGCGCCGTTGTCGGACACGACCTTGAGGCTTTTGGGACGGTACGCGGCCACCGCGGCGGGATCGACGGTCTGGCGGCGCGCGGGCGGCTCGGACGGCTTGCTCGTCTGCGGTTGCGGCTCGCTCGGTGGCGTCCGCCGGCCGGTCGGCTGGTCCTTTGGTTGCTGGTCGGCCTGGGGCGGCGTGCCGGGGGTCGTGGGGTCGAGGGCGGCGGCCGTCGCGCCGGCGGGTTGCGGCGCGCCGGGCCGGCCGTTCATCGCCAGTGCCACGCTGCCCGCGCCCACCAGCACGGCCAGCGCCGACGCGGTGGTGACCAGCAGCGGGACCCGGCTGCGGCGGTCCGGCGCGGCGGCGGGGGCGTGGGGTGCGGAGACCTCGGGGGGAGGCTGGGAGAAGGGCTGGGGGCCGGCAGGAGGCCTGACCTGGGAACGGTCGGGATCCACCGTCCAGACCAGCTCACGGGGACCTGACCGCGCCGCCGCTCCCGAGTCCTCGAGCGATGGCGAGGGGGAGGGGAGACGCGCGGTGAGGGGCTGACCCGCATCGCCGACGGGCAGGCGGGCCGTCGGGGGCTGTCCCGCGTTCCCGAGGGGGAGGTGGGCGGTCGGCGGCTGGGCCGGGTCCCCGACGGTGAGGCGAGTGGTCGGTGGTTGGGCCGGGCCCGCGGCGGGCGGGTGGGTCGTCAGGAGCTGGGAGGCGACGGTGGCCAGGTCGGTGGCGGCCGGGCGGGCGTCCGAGGTCTTGGCCATCGCCTTCAGCAGGGTCTCGGCCAGGTCCGGCGGCACCCCCGGCGGGAGCGGCGGCGGCGCCTCCGTCAGCACCCCGAGCACGAACTTGGCCGTGCCCCCCGTCCCGTCCAGCGGGAACGCGGGCCGGCCCGCCAGCAGCTCGTACACCATCGACCCGAGCGCGTACACGTCGGAGGCGGGCACGGGCGGGTGGCCCTCCAGCTCCTCCGGCGCCGCGTGCACCGACGGGAGCGTGCCGTCGGGCAGCTCCACGATCGACATCAGCGCGGACATGCCGAACCCCGTGAGCGCCACCCCGCGACCGGCCACGATCACGTTCTCGGGCGTGACCCGGCCGTGCACGCCTCCGGCCGCGTGCGTGGCGGCGAGCGCGTCCGCCGCCGCCCGCAGCAGCCCCAGCGCCTCGTCGAGCGGCATCGGCAGGCTCCGCCCCGGCCGCTCGGCGAGCGTGAGACCGCCGTGGGGCGGCGTCACCAGGTACGGCCGCCCGTCACCGGTGGCCCCCACCTCCAGCACCGGGATCACGCCCTCGTGAGCCGCCAGCGCCTCCGGGAAGCCGAAGCCGCGGACGATCCGCTTCAGCGCCCGCCGGTCGGCCCGGTGGCACGCGAGCGTCTTGACCAGCGCCTCGGCCCCCGTGGCCGCGGATTGCGCGAGGTGCGCGGTCCACGGGCCGTCCTGGCCGGCCCGTTCCAGCAGCCGGTAGCCGCGGACCCGCTCGGTCGTCACCGTCATGCGATCACGGACGGGCCGCCCATGTCATCGGTCTCGAACGCCTCGTCCTCCACCAGCGGGAACCTGGCCCGGTCGCGGTCCCGCTCGGTCCCGTTCTGGCCGCCGCCCATCATCGGCGGCATCATGCCCATCCCCATGCCGGTGGCGCCCAGCCGGCCCGCGCCGCCCGCGGGTGATCCCGAGCCGCTGAGCTGCGTGGCCGGGACGCTGCCCGGCAAAGTGCTGGGGCCGTTGCTGGTGGGTGCGCCGGGCGGCAGGTTCGTCTGCGGCGGGGCCGTCTGGGGCGGTACGCCCGCCAGGTCCGTCCTGGGCGTCTGGGGCAGTTGGGGGGTGTTGAGCTCGGGGTTCTTCAGGTCCGGGGTCTGCGGGGTCTGGAGAGAGGGGTCTTTCAGCGAAGGGCCCTGCAGTGACGGGTCCTTGAGCGTCGGATCCTTCAGGGAGGGGTTCTGGAGTGACGGATCCTTCAGCGACGGGTCCTGGAGCGACGGGTTCTGGAGGCCGGGGGTGTCGAGGCCGGGCGGGGTGCCCGGCAGGCCGAGACTGGGGTTCCCGTACGGGGAGCCCAGGCTGGAGCCCTTGTACGGGTCGCCGGTCAGGCCGCTCGGCATCCCGGGACCGAGCGGGAGGGACGGGTCGGTCATCCCCGCCTGCGGGGCCGTGGACCGCTGCTCCACGTAGCCCGCGATGGCCCCGTACACGTCCCCCATGAACCTGTTGAGCTGGCGCAGGTGATGGCGGGCGAGCGCGTGGCCGTTGGTGTCGCTGCCGAAGGCGTCGCCGATGTCGTCGTCGAGGCCGACGCTGCCCGTCCGCGGCACGTTGTTGTGGAACCAGGGGAGCACCTGGGCGCCGTACCACTCCAGGGGCGTGCCGACCGAATCGGCGGCGATGCTGATGCGCGCGAGGTCGCGCTGCAACTCGCCGACGGTCTCGAAGATCTTCTGCAGGGACTCGCCGCCCAGCGTCTCCGCGATGCGCCCGGCCTGGTTGTGCAGGAGCTCCACGGACGCGGCGCACATCTCGGCGATCTCCTTGTACCGCTTGCCCGCGTCGGCGACGCGGTCCGGGTTGGTGCCCTGGATCAGGGCGGCGACGCCGTCGCTGCTGTCGGAGTCGCCGTTGCCGGTCGGCGCGATGTCGTCGATCTGCGGCGCCCGGGTGTCCTTGAGCGCGTCCGTCCAGTAGTCGGTCATTCGTCCCCCGTCAGGTACGCGTGCGCAGGCCGCCCGCGATGGACTGGTCGGCGCCCTTGGCGGTCTTGACGGTGTCGTCGAGCGCCTGCACCACGGCCGCGTACACCGAGTAGACCCGGTTGATGGCGGCGTCCAGCGTGCTCTGCGCCTTGTCGGTGGTCGCCTTCATGTCGGCGGCGGCCTGCCAGCTGCCGAGGTCGCGGTCCGACAGCCCGGCGAGGGTGAGCCGGACCTTGAGGCTCTGGCCGCCCATCTCGCCCTGCAGGCGCTTGAGGTCCTGGCGGAGCTGCTCCACGGGCGACGACGGGAGCGGCCTGCCGGTGGCCGGGTCCTCGTACTCGCCGACCTTGATGAACATCTCCTTCTTCGCCGTCCCCGGGTCGACCGGGTTGCGGGCGAGCAGGGCCTCGCGGTCGGCGTCCGTCGGCGTCCGGGGCGCCTCGGGGGGATAGTCGCCGTTGCGGTGGAAGTGGATGTGGTCGGCGTACGACTCCTCGATGTTGTCCGGATCGAAGTCGTACTCGGTGCCGCTGAAACCGCCTTCGTAGGTCTGGTTGATCTGCGGCCGCTGGTATACCGACAGGCCGAGGCCCGGCCTGGGGGTGCCGTGCGCGTCGCCTCCCTCGGCCTCAGGTGTCGACATGCTTCCTCTCCGCGGTCGAAGGACGTACCGGCACCTGCCTATCTCGCGCTCCACCCGGCGGCGCGTCATTTCAAGATATTTCTAAGAGACAAGCCCCAAATCGGAAATGTCGGCAGACTGCCTTACCGTGCCTTTCTCCTGGTACGGCGCCGCGGCCATCGGCCTGGTGCTGACGCTCACCCCGACCCCAGCGCCGACCCCGGCGCCGACCCCAGCGCCGACTTCTGGGCCGACCTCTGGGCCCACGCGCACGGTCTCGTGCGATCCCGAGCCCGGCGTGGCGGAGGTCACCGGGAAGCCGTGGCCGCAGGAGAGGCTGAGGTTCGAGCGGGTGTGGCGCTTCACCAAGGGCGAAGGGGTGACCGTCGCCGTCGTGGACAGCGGCGTGGACGCCACGCATCCCCAACTCGCCGCCGCCGTCGCCGCCCAGGTCGATCTCACGGGCACGGACCTGCGCGACTGCGTCGGGCACGGCACGGCGGTGGCCGGGATCATCGCGGGCCGGGACCTCACCGCGCGCGGCGTGCCCGTCATGGGCGTCGCGCCGGCCTCCCGGATCCTGTCGATCAAGCAGACCGAGGGGAGCTCGGGCGACGTGTCCCGGCTGGCCCAGGGCATCAGGCGGGCCGCGGAGCTGGGCGCGGACGTGATCAACGTGTCCGTGCAGGCCCACGACCATCCCGCGCTGAAGGCCGCGGTGGCGTACGCGCAGGCCAAGGACGCGGTGATCGTGGCGGCCGCGGGCAACGTACGGCAGGACGACGGCGTCGTCACGCCCGCGTACCCGGCCGAGTATCCCGGAGTGATCGCGGTCGGCTCGGCCTCGCCGGACGGCGGCAAGTCGGAGTTCTCCAACAGCGTGACCCGCATCTCGGTGACCGCACCAGGAGCCGGGATCACGAGCGCGTGGACCGGCGGCGGCTACCGTACGGAGCTGGACGGCACCAGCTTCGCCGCTCCCTTCGTGGCGGGCGTCGCCGCCCTGGTCAGGTCCCGGCACCCCGAACTCGACCACTGGCAGGTCAAGCGCCGGCTGGAGCGCACGGCGGACGGCGGCGGCGCGGCCGGCACCGGGGCCGGGCTGGTCAACCCGCTGCTCGCGGTCACCTCGGTGCAGCCCGACGCCGAGGAGAGCGCGCCCGCCGCGCCGCCGATCGTGCTGGCCAGGGCCCCGGTGCCGGACCCGCGCACGCGCGGCCTCGCGGTGGCGATCACGGCGGGGGCGGTGGGGGCCACCGCGCTGGTGGTGTTCCTGGCGTTGACGCTGCCCAGGGCCCGTCGCAGGGGCTGGCGGGCCGGAGGGCCCACGACATTTACAGGAAAGTTGAAATCGTAGCCCTGCCCGCTTTGACCCATTTACTTTGATCCACAGTACGGAAAACCCGGTCGAATTCGGGTTCACGAGATCCGAGAGGTGCACGTGGCAGAGCCGACACGTTATCAAGAGGGCAGCCAGCACAGCGCGGCAGAACGCGCGCTCATCGCACACCAGAACATCACGCAGATTCACAACAGGCTCACCCAGATTCCCGCGACGCTCGGCGCCGCCTGGCAAGGCGAGTCCGCGAACGTCTACCGCCAGGTCCTCGACGAATGGAACCCGCAGTTCAAGAAGGTCATCGACGCGCTGCACACGATCGCGGAGAACCTCAAGAGCTCGGGCATCACGTACACCGAGGCGAACACCCAGGCCAGCGAGGTCGCCACCAGGCTCAAGGCGGCGCTCGGCGGCGGCCAGCTCTGACGAACGGAGAATCACCATGACGGGTGGCGGAGACATCATCCTCGCCAATTTCGACGAGATGGACGAGATCGCGTCGGAACTGGGCCGGGCCTACGCCAATCTGGTCGGCGAACTGGCCGACCTCGAAGACGACCTCAAGGTCCTGGAGACCTGGGACGGCTCCGCCAAGGAGGTCTACCGGACGGCCAAGGAGCAGTGGAACAACGCGGTCGTGGCCATGGGTGACACCATGCAGCGCTTCGGCCCCGCCCTGCACGACGCCACGGAGATCATGCGCGACGCGGAGGCCATGAACATCCGCCGCTGGGGCACCTGAGGCCGGTGGATCAGCCTCTCATCGACCCGGCCACCGCGGGCGACACGGCGATGTGCAAGCCGGAGGCCCTCATCGACGTGGCGGGCAAGCTGGGCAACAGCCTGCTGCCCCGGTTGCGCGCGGCTGTGTACCAGGTGCCCGACCTGTCGCCGGTCGCCCCGGGGAGCTGGGACATCGCCCAGGGGTACGGCGAGACCGTGCGCAGGGCCCGGGTGGCGACGGGCGATTCGCTGCAGTTCGTCATGGAGCAGGTCCAGCGGATCGTCGACGACCTGGCCGCCACCGCGAACACCGTGCGGGACGCCGACCAGCGGGCCGCGGGCGCGGTGCCGCGTACGTGATGTGAGGGGACCCGTTGCCGCAACCACAACCGATCAAGCACGGCTGCCTGCAGGGCGGGAACGTCAACGCGTACGGCGGGCGCGAGGAGATCCGGCGGCTGGTGATGGGGACCGGGCCGGAGGAGTTCGCGCCGGTCGTGGACGCGTACAAGAAGACGTCCCAGCTGCTTACCGACACGATCGCGGCGCTGGGCGACAGCGCGGCGCGGCTGGTGGCCGACGGGAACTGGGGCGGGGAGTCCGCCAGGGCCATGCTCACGCGCATGAACCGGCTCCAGGCGTACCTGCAGTCGCTGCGCAACGGTGTGGACGGCGTCCCGCCCGGGCTGGAGACGGTGGGCGGCGAGCTGGCCTCGGCCAAGGAGCGCTTCGACAAGGCCACGGAACAGCAGGAGTACTGGGTGGAGGCGAGCGGCATGGGCGCCGGGTCGATGGAGCCGCTCAACGATCCGGACGCGGACGCGCGGGCCTTCATGCAGCAGCTCAACGGCGTCTACCAGCGGGCGTACACGGCCATGCCGGACGCCCTGGCGTGGGACCCGGAGCTGGCCTCGCCGGCCCCCTACCTGCCGCCGCCGGTCGGCCCCGCCTCGGTGCCGGCGCAGAGCGGCGACCTGCCGTTCGAGAGCACGGTGCCGGTGCGGTCCCGCACCGATCTGGCCGGCACGCCCGGCCAGCCACTGACTCCCGCGGGCCCGCTACCCGGTCAAGCTGCGGTACCGGGTGCGCCCGCGGGGGCGTCACCGCCCACCTCCCTGGCGAGCTGGCCGGGCGTGCCGCCCGCCGTGGGAGGCGGGCAACCCGCCCCGGCCGGGACAGTGCCGCCCGCCGGGCCGCTGCCACCGCCCGGCACGGTTCCCACCCCGGCCGGACGCGATCCCCGCACGACAGGGACCACCCCGGCCGGGACCACGAGGCCACCGAGCAACCCGGTCAACCCGGGCCGCACGGGGACGAATCGCCCGGTGGACCCGTACCAGGGCCGCCCTGCCGATCCGGGCACGAGTGCCGCTCAGGAGCCGGGGCCGTCCGGGCCGTCCGTGCGGCCGGGCAGCGTGCCGGTCGTGGACGGCTCATGGCCCCCGGCCAGGTCGCCCGTGGCAGGGGCCGAGCCAGGCGCGACGGCCTCCGGCGGCATGCCGTTCCTGCCCATGGGCGGTCCCGGGGACGGCGGGCAGAACGCCCGCAGGTCGACCGCGGCGAAGGGCGCCGACGACGACTTCTTCCGCCCCGAGGTCGTGCACGGCCCGCCGGTGGTGGGGTGAGGCCATGTCCGGCGACTTCGTGGCGACGCAGGTCGACTCCATCCGCGAGATGGGGCGCAACATGGCCGCCGCCCCCATGCGGGACCTGGAACGGATGTCCTCGGCCATCGGGCACGTCGATCTCTCCTCCGGCGCCTACGGCGCGTTCGGCCTGCTCGGCGGCTCGCTGGGGCAGGCGTTCGACGACGTCAAGCGGGCCGCGCTGACGTATCTGACGGCCAAGCGGGCCGAGGTGGCCGGCATCCACGACAAGGCATACGGCACGGCCAACACCTACGTGGACGGCGACGGAAACGCCGGCCGGACGGCCGCCGACATCACCAGGACGTGAACATGATCGAACAACCGTGGTCCGTCATCGAGGGCTCGGCGATGGCCGTGACCGGCTCCCTGCTCCTCGGCTGGAACCGCGCCCGTTACGCCACCCTGGTCCTGCCCCTCATGTACGGCGACACCGCCCAGCAGCGGGCGGCGGCCGAGGTGTGGGAGGAGCTGGCCGGAGCCCTGCGGGCGCACCCGAACCTCGTGGACGGCTCCGTCAGGAACGTCGAGTGGACCGCCCCCAGCGCCGAGCTCTACAAGGGCACCGTGCAGCAGTACTCCGACGACGCCGCCGACAAGTCCGCCTCGCCCAAGGCCTCGGCCGACACCCTGCGCCTCACGGCCGGCGTGTACGACGTCCTCGGCAAGGCCGTCTTCCTCACCGGCGCGAGCATCCTCACCGCCGGGGTGATGCACAAGGTCGCCCAGATGAACGCGTTCACGAGGGTCGCCTCGGAGGTGGCCGCCACCGGCTTCGGCCGCCGGGCGGACCACCAGGCCGGCGCGATCGCCGCCAGAGCGCGGGCCTTCGCGGAGGGCGGCAAGGGCGTGCTGGGCAAGGTGGCGCAGAAGCTGGTGCAGATGTCGCCCGCCAAGCAGGCGCTCGTGGGCGGCGCCGCGGCCGTCACGGCCGGGATGATCGGACAGTCGGCGGTCGCCGACCAGTTCAGCGGTACGAAACTCGAGGCTCCGACTCCGGGGGTGAAGGCATGACGGCGTTCGACGAGAGTGCCATGGACCGGCTGATCGCCGAGGCCCAGCGGCCCGCGGGCGGGCTGGACGACCTCTACGATCAGGTTCTCGCCGTCAAGGGGTCCGCGCAGGACCCGGACAAGCTGGTACAGGTCGAGTGCTCGGCGCAGGGCGTCACCGGGCTGGACATCGACCCGAGGGCCATGCGCTGGGGCTCGCAGCGCCTCGCCGAGACGATCCTGGTGCTGATCGCCGACGCCCTCGCCGACATGCAGGCCAAATCGACCGAGCTCCTCGGGGACGTCCTGGGGGAGGGCCCGCTGGACCTGGCCGCCGAGAACAACCCGGCCGACCTGCGCATGCGGGAGGCACGGGAGGCGTACGAGCAGGCCATGGACCAGGCGGTGGCCGAGCTGGGCCGCATCGAGCGCGACCTGGACCGTTAAAGGCCGGGGTCGAGGTAGGCGGTCTGCACGAGCTTCTCGCCCGACCGCCGGTCCACGTAGAGCCCGCGTCCCGGCGGGAGCTGGCGCGGGCGCACGTTCCCGAACAGCTGGCCCTCGTCCCGGGGGCCCGACAGCATCACGGCGGGCGAGTTCATCTCCTTCAGCCGCCGCACGATCGGGTCCAGCATGCTCCGCCCGGCCCCGCCCATGGCGCGCGCCAGGACCAGGTGCAGCCCGATGTCCCTGGCCTGCGGCAGCAGGTCGCCGAGCACGGACAGCGGGTTGGCCGAGGTCGCCACGAGGTCGTAGTCGTCCACGATGACGTACAGGTCCTGGCCGGTCCACCAGCTCCGCGTCCGCAGCTGCTCCGAGGTGAGGTCCGGCGGCGGCAGCCGCGTCTGCATCACCTCCTGGACGCCCTTGAGCAGCTCCGCGGCGGCGGCGCTGGAGGCCGCGTACCCGATCCGGTGCTCGGTGTCGGTCGCGTCCAGCAGCGAGCGCCGGTAGTCGATGACGATGAACCGCGCCTCCAGCGGCGTCTTCCCGGCCGCGATGCCCCGGGCGAGCACCCGCAGCAGGTTGGTCTTGCCGCTCTCCGTGTCGCCGAACACCACGAAGTGCGGGTCGGCGTCGAAGTCCAGCAGGACGGGCGCCAGCGCGGCCTCGTCGATCCCGATCGGGACGCGCGTGCCGCCCTGCGGGGGAGCGGGCAGGGTGTGCGCGGGCAGCAGGGCGGGCAGCAGCCGTACGGGCGGCGCCGGATGCCCGCGCCAGGCCGCCGCCGCGGCCTCGACCAGGGCGGCGACCCCGTCGGCGAGGTCGTCCACGGTGGAGCGGCCGTCGATGCGCGGCAGCGCGGCCAGGAAGTGCAGGGCCTCGCGGGTGAGCCCGCGCCCGGGGGCCCGCTCGGGCACGTTCGAGGCCGCCTTGCGGTCGATCTCGGAGTCGAAGGAGTCGCCGAGCCGCAGCTCCAGCCGGGTGCCGAGCAGGTCGCGCACCCCGGCCCTGAACTCCATCCACCGGTTCGCGGTGCCGATCACGTGGATGCCGAACCCCAGGCCCCGGGTCACCAGGTCGCCGAGGTCGGGTTCGAGCAGCTCGTACTCCTGGCGCAGGATCGCCCAGCCGTCCACCACGATGAACACGTCGCCCCAGCCGTCACCCTCGAAGGCGCCCGAGGCGACCATCCTCCGGTAGGTGGCCATGGAGTCGATCCCGCGCTCGACGAACAGCCGTTCACGCCGGTCGAGCAGCGTCTTGACCTCGGCGACCGTCCTGCGTACCGCGTCGGCGTCCAGCCGGTTGGCCACCCCGCCGACGTGCGGCAGCCCGGTCAGCGAGGACAGCGTGCCCCCGCCGAAGTCCAGGCAGTAGAACTGCACCTCCTTGGGCGTGTGCGTGAGCGCGAGCGAGGCGATCAGCGTGCGCAGCAGCGTGCTCTTGCCGGTCTGCGGCGCGCCGACGATCGCGACGTTGCCCGCCGCCCCGGACAGGTCCAGCCAGTACGGGTCCCGCCGCTGGTCGAACGGGCTGTCCACGATCCCCGCCACGGCGTGCAGCCGCCCCGGCCGGTCCTGGGCGGTGCCCGCGGCCGTCAGCCCGTGCTCCGGCGAGACCTCGACGGGCGGCAGCAGCTGGTCGAGCGAGGCGGCCTCCTTGAGCGGCGGCAGCCAGATCCGGTGCGCCGCGGGCCCCTGCCCGGCCAGCCGGCCCACCACGATCTCCAGCAGGCTGTCCTTCCTGCCCTGCTTTCCGGGCTCCGCCACCACCGGCGGGGCCTGCTCGACGGGCGGCATCGGCACCCGCTCAGGCCCGTACCAGACGATCTTCCCGCGGTGCCCGGCGCGCGCCGTCACCGCCGGTCCCTGCGCCGAGGCGAGCTGGTACGGGCCCGACACGTACGCCGCCTTGAACCGCGTCATGCCCGTGGTCTCGAACATCAGGTAGGCGTTGCCCGGCTCGGGCGGCAGCGAGTACGCGTCCGCCACCCCCAGCACGGCCCGGCTCTCGGCCGCCGAGAACGTCCGCAGGCCGATCCGGTACGACAGGTGCGTGTCGAGCCCGCGCAGCCGCCCCGACTCCAGCCGCTGCGAGGCCAGCAGCAGGTGCACGCCCAGCGACCGGCCGAGCCGCCCGATCATCACGAACAGCTCGATGAACTCCGGCTTGGCCGACAGCAGCTCGCTGAACTCGTCCAGCACGATGAACAGCGTCGGCAGCGGCCGCAGGTTCGCACCCTGCTCGCGGGCCTGCTCGTAGTCCCGCAGCGAGGCGTGGTTGCCGGCCGCCCGCAGCAGCTCCTGGCGGCGTACCAGCTCGCCGTGGAGCGCGTCGTGCATGCGGTCCACCAGCGGCAGCTCGTCCTCCAGGTTCGTGATGACCGCCGAGACGTGCGGCAGCGTGTCCAGTCCGAGGAAGGTGGCGCCGCCCTTGAAGTCGACGAGCACGAAGTTCAGGGTCTCGGAGGAGTGCGTGATCGCCAGCGAGAGCACGAGCGTGCGCAGCAGCTCCGACTTCCCGGAGCCGGTCGCGCCGACCACGAGCCCGTGCGGTCCCATGCCGCCCTGGGCGGCCTCCTTGATGTCCAGCTCGACGGGCCGCCCGTCGGCGCCCAGGCCGATCGGGACGCGCAGCCGGTTCCTGACCGGGCGGGGCTGCCACGTCTGGGCGGGCGCGAGCCGCCGCGCGTCGCCGATCCGCAGCAGCTCGGTGAGCGTCGTGTTCGTGGCGAAGACGTCCCGCACCTCCTCCGCGCCCGCCCCCGAGCCGGTCCGCATCGGCGCGAGCTGCCTGACCAGGGCGGCGAACGCGGGCGGGTCGAGCCGGTCCGGCCGCCCCAGACCCGACCTGACCTCCTTGCCGAGCTCGTCCTCGGCGACCCGGACCACCTCGTCCGCGCCGACCTCCAGCCGCAGCGTGAGCTGCGCGGGCACCTGCGCGGTGCTGCCGCCGACGTCGATCACGGTCACGCCTTCGATGACGTCCAGGCCGAGCTGGCTGCCCGCGGGCACGGTGCCGCCGTCCATGACGACCACGTGGTACGGCAGCGCGTCCGGCGAGAGCCCCTTGCTGAAGCGCGGCCGGTCCTTCAGCTCGAACCCCAGCAGGTCGTCCAGCTCGCCCAGATCCCCCGAGACCAGCCGCACGGGGCCGGCCCCGTCCTCCTCGGTGGGGTGCAGGGCGTGCGGCAGCCACTTGACCGGCTCCCACTCGCGGGCCCTTTCGGCGCCCGCGCAGACCGAGATCCGCAGGTCCTCCGGCGAGTGCAGCGCCGCCGCCTGGGCCAGCAGGGCCCGTACGAGCCCGCGCGCCGCCGCCGGGTCGCCCGTGATCACGATCCTGGCGAACGAGTGCAGCGCCAGCGCCACCGGCAGCCCGGGCACGGTGGCGTGCGTGCGCACGAACCGCCGCAGCGCTCCCGCCGTCACCGGGTCGAGGTCCTCGATCGGCTTGGTCTCCGGCGGGATCAGCGGCAGCGCCAGCCGCTGCGCCGAGGTGGCGATCCTGATCTGGGCGAAGTCGTCGTCGCGGGGCCGCCGCTCCCACAGCCGGGTGGTCATCACCAGCGACCACAGGGCGGCCGGGTCCGGATGGCTCCAGGTCATGACCTTGTGCTGCTGCGCGGCGGCGGCCCGGACCCGCTTCCTGACCTGCTCCAGGTAGCGGTAGTAGTCGCGGCGCTGGCCGTTGAGCTGGCTCTTGCGCTCGCCCGCGCCGCGCATCATCTGGCCCACGGTCATGCCGATCATCGAGACCGCGAACAGGCCGCTGGAGACCAGCATGATCGGGTTGTTCGTGGACCCGCCGGTGAACATCAGCGCCATCGCGCCCGCGCCCGCCAGCATCGGCAGGTACGTCAGGAGCTGGGTCAGCCCGCCGCCCGTCACCGTCTCGGGGATCTCGGGCGGGGACTCCAGCAGGACCTCGCCGCCGGGAGGTTCGGGTGGCCGGCGCCGCTCGGGCCTGCGGACCACGATCAGGCTGCCGCTCACGACGCCATACAAGTCGCTGACGTAGCGAAACAGGCGATATTTCAAATTTCCTGTACGTATTAAGCCCGTCGCGTTCGGTGTCCGATCCATACACTCGTCCGGGTGAGCGCCACCGGAACCGACCTGTGCCGGGTCACCGTCGTGACCCCGCGTGGATTCCTGGACCTGGGCCTGCCGCCGGACATCCCGCTCGGCAACCTGCTGCCTACCCTGCTGCGCGTCGCCGGCGAAGGGCTCGCGGAGGCGGGCCTGGCCCACGGCGGCTGGGTGCTCCAGCGCCTGGGCGGCCCGCCGTTCGACGTGAACGCGACGCTGTCGGAGCTGGCCGTGCACGATGGCGAGATGCTGCACCTGCGGCCGCGCGGCCATGAGCTGCCTGAGGTCGTCTTCGACGACGTCGCCGACGCGGTGGCAACCGGCGTGCTGGAGCGCACCGGCCGCTGGCAGCCCGCCACGACCAGGGCCTACGGGTTGCGCGCCGCCGCCACCCTGCTCGGCGCGGGCGCCGCCGCGCTGCCGGCGACCGGCCCGCCCTGGCTGCCCACGGCCCTCGTCGCGGGGGCCGTCGCGCTGGTCCTGCTGCTGGTGGCCGTGGCGCTGTCGCGGGCCCTCGGCGACGCGCGGGCGGGCGCGGTGATCGGGTACGCGGCCCTGCCGTACGGGTTCGTCGCGGGCCTGACCGGACCGGCCTCGGCGGCCGTCGTCCAGCCGGACACCCTGCTGTCGGCCTGCGGCGTGGTGCTGATGCTGGCCACGGCGACCGGGTTCGCGGTCGCCCAGGGGCTGCCCACGTTCCTCGGCGTGGCCGCCGCCGCGCTGTCCGGGCTGCTGGCGTCCGGGCTGGTCATGGCCTTCGACCTGCCCGCGGCCGGGGTGGTGGCGGTGCTCGCGGCCCTCGCGGTGGGGCTGACCACGGCGATCCCCTCGCTGTCGTTCCGGCTGGCGGGCATGCCGCTGCCCGCGCTGCCGACGACGGCGGAGGAGCTGCGCCGCGAGAGCGGCGACCTGGACGGGGAGCTGGTGATCGACAAGACCGTGGTGGCCGACCGCTTCTGCACGGGGCTGGTCGCCGGCGTGGCGGTGATCGTGCTCGCCGCCCAGGTGCTGCTGACGGTGGCGGGCACCTGGGCCGCGTTCGCGATGAGCGCCGTGCTGTCGCTGTCGCTGCTCATGCGGGCCCGCGTGTTCGAGGGCCGCGGCCAGCGGGCCTGGCTGCTGACCGCGGCCCTGCTGGGGGTGGCCCTGCCCGCCGCGGCCGCGGTGGTCACGGCGGTGGTCACGGCGGCCGACGGGGTGGTGCTCTACGGGATCGTCCCCGGGCTGGTCGTGCTGGCCCTGGCCGTGGCGGGGACGGCGCTGTGGCTGACGTCCGCGCGGCCGTCCCCCTTCTGGGGCCGGGTGGGCGACATCTTCGACATCCTGCTGATGATCGCCCTGATTCCGCTGGCGCTGGCCGTGATGGACCTGTACGAGACCATCCGCGGGCTGGTGAGCTAGCTACGGCTCTTGACCACGTCCTCGAGGCTCATGTCGCCGCCCGGTGCCTTGACCGTCCACTGGAAGGACCCCGTGCCGGGCGGGAGCGGCTGCCCCTGCGGAGGGGCGGCGAACGTCCCCGCCTTCGCGGGGTCGACGGCCCCCGTGCCGAAGCCGATCGCCGCGGCGCCGGTCGGGCGCATGAAGGCGAGCTGCACGGCCGCCGTCCCGCCGACGCCCGCCGCGACGCCGCCCAGCACGTCCTTGAGCCCGAGCGAGCCGAGGAAGCGCTTCAGCGCGCCGGTCGAGGCGGCCAGCGACGCGCTCGCCTGGACCCCCGTCCTGCGCATGGCGATCCTGGCGGCCAGCCTGGTCTGCGGCGCCAGCGCGAGGACCTGCAGCGCGGCCAGCCGCAGGTACGTCTCCTGCGCGATCTTGGCCGCCGCCCCCCAATAGACCATGAACCCGTCACCGATGCTGTCCACGTGCCCGGCCACCCACTGCACGTTGGTGCGGAAGGCGTCGAGCTCGGCCCGCAGCCGGTTGGCCGCGCTCGCGAACTCCTTCTGGTCCCCGGCGACCCAGTTCTGCCCCGAGTTGTTGATCACCATGGTCATCGAGTTGTTCGCGCCCTTGTCGAGCCGGCCGCCCGCGCCCGCCTGGAGGTTGGCGGCCGCCTCCCAGATGCCGGGCACGTTCGCGACCGCGGGAACGGTGGCCAGCATGCCGACCACGACCGACGGCTCCATCCTGGCCGCCTTGCGCAGGATGCCCTGCACGGCCTCGGGGTCGGGCGGGTTCTTCGACAGGCGCAGGGGAGAGCCGTCCCGGGCGCGCCCGGCCACCCTGGGCCTCACGGCTTCTTCACCCGCTGGACGATCAGGTCCTCGGCGGTGCGCCAGTTGCGCTCGGCGAAGGCCAGGTCCTCGCCCTCCCACTTCCGCATCACCGCGAGCGCTGTCTCGGTGTCGCGGACGAACGAGTCGATCAGCGACCGGTACAGTGCCCCGACCGTCCACTCGCCCAGCGGCCCCCAGCCGGGGAAGCCGACCGCCCGGTTCTGCTCGAAGATCTGGCGCACCTCGTCGAAAACCGGCAGGAGGTCGTCCCTGATGCCCCGCCGGACCTCGCCGATCGCATCGGGGGTGATATAACGCGTATCCGGATTCACGATCACCAGCCTGTAACGTGCCGGGCGCGCGGGACAGGTACGTCATTCACTGGTCATTGATCATTCTCAATTACGAAACCATACAGCTTCTCCCTATTTATCCCGATAAATTGGGTTAAGTAGGGGAGTCATGTGATCCAAGGGGCGGGAGTTGCACAGCCAGCGCGACCTTTATCAGGCGTACCGCCTCACCGTTCAGCGCATCGGCCTGGCGCTCCTGCGGGCCCAGCCGAACCAGCCCGAATGGCCGCTCCGCCGGCAGAACATCGGCTTCCTCGCCGGCATCATGGTCGCGGTCCTGCTCTGCGTCGGCTTCGCGGTCTTCGGTCTGCTGCGCCCGGGCGGCACGAAGGCACTGGAGGAGCCCGGCACGCTGATCATCGAGCGCGAGACCGGCGCCAGGTTCGTCTACAGCCAGGAGCAGCGCCGGCTCATCCCCGTCGCCAACTACGCCTCCGCCCGCCTCGTGCTCGCCTCCCAGGACGTCAAGGAGCGCGTCGTCGCGCGGGAGGCGCTGGCCAAGTACGAGCGCGGCGCCCTCATCGGCATCCCCGAGGCCCCCGACTCGCTGCCCGGCCCCGCGAACCTGGCCCGCGGCCCCTGGGCGGCCTGCGTCCAGGAGCGCGCCGAACCGACCGGGCGCAAGCCGTACGTGACGCTGGTCGCCGGGCGCGACCTCGGCGGCACGCCGCTCGCGGAGGGGAACGCGCTGCTGGTCGACGTGGGCGGCCAGCGGTGGGCGATCTGGCGGGGCGCCCGCATGCGCGTCCCCACCGGCATCGCCCGCGGGCTCAGCTCGGCCGTCCCCGCCGCCGTGCCCGTGGCCTGGCTGAACGCGCTGCCCGAAGGGCCCGACCTGGCCGCGCCGGACGTCCGCGGGCGCGGCCGGCCGGTGGCGGGGCCCGGGGGCAGGACGGCGGCCGTGGGGCAGGTCTTCCGCGCGGGCGGCGTGGCCGGCGGCGAGGACCGCTGGTACGTGCTGCTGGACGACGGACTGGCCCCCATCACGCAGACCCAGGCCACGCTGCTGCTGAGCGACCCCGACAGCAGGGCGGCCTACGGCGGCGGCGCGGTCAGGGAGATCGCCGTCGACGCGGCCTCCGCCAACGCCGCCCCCCACTCGCGGACCGCCGTCCCCGCCGACGGCCTGCCCGCGGTCATGCCGCGCATGACCGCGTACGACCAGGCCGGTGTCATCTGCGTCGTCTACGCCGACACGGGCACCGGATCCACCCGCGTCCGGCTCACCACCGGCGCCAAGCTGCCCGAGCCGCGCGGCGACGCCACCGACCTGGTACGCCTGCCGCCGGGCAGGGCGGTGCTGGCCGGCGTCCTGCCCGGCGACGGG
Source organism: Nonomuraea sp. NPDC051941 (assembly GCF_044593615.1). Lineage (NCBI taxonomy): Bacteria > Bacillati > Actinomycetota > Actinomycetes > Streptosporangiales > Streptosporangiaceae > Nonomuraea > Nonomuraea sp. NPDC051941. The sequence goes on along the minus strand of NZ_JBIUCF010000018.1, from coordinate 161,533 downwards.
CAGCTGAACGCGGTCCAGTCCTACTACCTGGTCACCGCCGAGGGCCGCCGCTACGCCGTGCCCGGCACCGACGTGCTGGCCAAGCTCGGCTACGCGCCCGGCCAGGCCACCCCGGTGCCCGCCAACGTGCTCCAGCTCATCCCCGAAGGGCCGGTGCTCGACCCGGCCAGGGCCGCCAAGCCCGTGCTCGAAGGGAGGGGGCAGCAGGCCGCGGGTCAGTAGCCGCGGTAGCCGCCGCCGGTCTTCATCCCGACCACGCCGGGCACGCTCGAGACCGAGCCGTAGGTCGCGATGGCGTACCGGACGCCCGCGATGATGTTGTCCACCGGGTTCCAGACGTTGTCGTGTCCCGGCAGCTTCCACCGCTGGAAGGTGGGGTCGATCGTCTGCATCAGCCCCTTGGACGGCGTGCCTCTGACCGCGTTGGAGTCCCAGGTGTTGATGCTGTTCGGATTGCCGCCGGACTCGTGCCGGATGATCGTGTAGATGTCGTTGACGTTCATCTTCTCGACCGGGTAGCCGTTGGCCTTGAGGATCTCGATGGCCTGGCTGATCCAGCCGGCGATCTCCGCTGGAGGGGCGGGTCCGCCGCCGGGCGGGGGCGGGCCGCTGGTGCCGTACCCGCCGAACCCGGCGCCCGACGAGCCCGCGGTCGCGGCCAGCGCGGTCGTGCCCGGGCCCTGCTGCGCGGGCGACCAGCCGAGCGGCTTGCCCGCGCGGGGGGCGAAGGGTTGCGCGTCCGGCTCGCCCAGCTCGGCGGCGACGTCCGGGATCGTGCCGAGCGCCTTCTGGATCTTTCCCGCCGTGTCGGACAGGACCGTGCCGGTGTCGGCGACGAGCTGCTGCAGCGTGCCGCGGGCCTGGTCGAGCGCGGGTTTCAGGCTCTGGGTGACCTGCTCCTCGGTGGGCCGCGGCTCGCGGCCCCGCACCTCCTGCGCGGCGGCGGCGTAGGCGTGGCAGGTCTCCAGCGCCCGCGACTCTGCCGAGCGCAGGGTGCTCGCGGCGGCGTCGAGGTGGCCCGCGCACTCCTGCAGCGCCTGCCGCAGCCCGTCGCCGCAGCGCACCACCTGGCCCATGTAGCCGGTGAACGCCTCCGCGCTGCCGCCCTGCCACGCGCCGCCCACGCCGGCGGTCGCGGTGCGGATCGCCTCGGTGTGCCGCTGACCGGTGCCGGCGGCGGTGCGCCAGGCGTTCGCCGCCGCGGCGATCCCGCCCGGGTCGCCGATCACCTTGGCGGCCAGCTCGGCCAGCTCCGCGCCACCCGGCGCGGCTCTGACCTCGTCGAGCGGGCTCATGCTCGAACCGCGCCGCCATCGGCCTCGATGACCGTGCTCCGGACGGCGTCGAGCGTGCGCTCGACCGCCTCCAGTCGGCCGCCCAGGGTCCTCGCCGCCAGCTCGGAGACCCGTGCCAGGTCGGCCGCCGCCGTGGCCATGGCCGCGGATCCGGACACGTTCCCGAACGCCGCCGCGCCCGGCGCCTGGCCCTTGATCCCCGAGAACGCGCCGGACGCCGCACCGGCCGCCTCTGCGCACGTGGCCAGCGCGTCGCGCTGGAACTTGAGCATTCCGCTCCTTCCCGTCAACGCCGGAACAGCTCCAGCAGTTCGTCCGCCCGATGGGTGCGGGCGATCCACACCTCGCGCCCGCGGCGCTCGCGCGTGATCAGCCGCCCGGCCCGCAGCCGGTCGCAGTGGTACGTGAGGCCGCTGGGCGCGATCTTCATGTCCGTGGCCAGCATCGACATGGTCATGGGCTGGTCGAGCGCGCACAGCAGGTCCGCGCGGACCGGCCCCACGAGCGCCGACAGCTCGTCCACCGCCGGCGCGAGGGGCTTGCGCCACAACGAGTCCGCCCCGCGCACGGGGTAGGCGATCCACACCGCCTCCGGGCTGTCCATGCTGAGGATCAGGGCATCCTTGCCGGCCAGCATCGGCACCAGGACGATCTTGCGGTCGCCCAGCTCGAACGTGCCGGGTTCGAGGTCCGGGACGAGCAGGCCGTGCTCGCCGTACACGAGGCGGTCGCTGAGCGCGCCGAGCAGCAACTCGGGGCCGCCGCGCACGGTGGCGACGCCGACCCGTTCGATCTCCCTGTCCAGCAGCGGGCGGCCGCGCTTCCACAGGGGCTCGGTGGTGTTCCAGACATCGGCCAAGGCGCCGGCGTAGCCGAGCAGCCAGCGGGCCGGCCGCTCGGCCGCCGCCCGCCAGTGCGCGGGCAGCGGTCCCGGGCCGAACGCCTGCTCGAGGTCCCTGATCAGGTGGTCAGGGGGCGTGTCGTGCAGGGCGCTGATCTGGGCCTGCATGGAGACGTCCTGGCCGATGGGCGTGTGCGGCACCAGGATGTCCGGCGCGACGGAGTGGCCGGGTGCGGCCAGCGGGCGTACGGCCTCGTGGCCCAGCGGGCCGACGCGCGAGCTGATCGCCCGCCGCCAGAGCTCGGGCAGGCCGCGGCGGCGGCCGGCGAGGGCATCGGCGATCATGGCGAGGACGGTCAGGTTGGGCGAGACGGAGATATAGAGCTGAGGAGTGGAGCTCACGCGCAGCTCGCTCCACACCTTGGTGCGTGTTACTTGGGCCCCCACAGGTAGGACTGTAGACAGGGAAGACATCTCCGGAGGAATGCTTCGAGAATGCTCGAAACGTCCGTTAGCGGGATGATCAACTTCTACGTGATGCGAACGCTCCGGCTTTCCGGGACGCGCGTCCGCCGCTCTGGGGTCACGTTCATGATGTGTCCTCTTTGTGGTGCTGTGCTGTGATTTATCGAGAACTTACGCCCCTCCACTAACTTCTCACTTAAAAGGCTCTAACAGACACTTGTCCATCACTGGCCACTGGTGCGCCCAGAGGGTCGGCAATCTTGCGTCCCGGGTCAAGAGATCGCCTCCTGTGAGTGGGTTTTTCCAACCTCCCTCGTCCACGGCCCAGTGGCCGGGTCACCCCTCGGGGTGCAAGGCTTCCCGCATCCGCCCCGGTCCTCCTGCGAACGGGTGGCCGGGGTGGAATCCCCGCAGGGCACTGGAAGGAGTGCGTATGAGTCAAGTCGCCGGCCGCGTCGAGGCCAAGCGGATCAACGACCACGTGGAGCTCATTCACGTCGACAACCCGGACGCGGTGTTGGAAGTACCGCGCCGCGACTGGGAGTCGTTCACCACGGCGGTCAAGGCGGGCTCGTTCGACCTCGAGACGCTCAACCGGTTGGCCCAGGAGAACGTGGCCTGACGCCCCGCCGCACGAAGAGGCGCCCGCTCTCAGCGCAGTGGAGCGGGCGCCTCCGTGGTGCTGCGTCCTGTCATGGGGCGGACATCAGCCGCGGCCGGTCCAGTACGCCTTGGCGCGGTCCCAGGCCGCCGTGCCGACCGCGCGGCCGAGGGCGCGGCCCTGCAGGTCACCCAGGCGGAAGTGGATGCCGCCGTACCGGCGCGACATCCCGGCCTCGTCGGCCGCGTCGGTGAACGTGGGCCAGCGCAACGTCACGTCCTGCGCCGGCGTAACCCCGGGCTCCACCAGCGACGAGCCCTTCGCCACCACGGCCTGCCCGCCGAACGCGTCGCCGCCGGTGAAGCGCTTGAGCACCTCGGCCGCCGCCCCGCTGAACGTGCTGTGCCCCGAGACGTACTCGGCGAACGGCGGCGTCGGGAACGTCGGCACCTGGAACGGCACCCACGTGGCCCCGTCGATCGTCCGGCCGCCCCACGTCGGGATCTGCTGCCCCTTGTACAGGAACCGGATCGCGGTGATCGGGCGGCCCGAGTCGTGGTCGCGCTTGACCTCCCACGAGGCGATCCCGGCGTCCATGACCGAGTTGGCCAGCGCGAAGAACAGCTTCACGTCCTGGTCGAGACCGTAGTGGTCGCGCGCCGAGATCTGCTGCGCGAACAGGCTCCAGTGGCCGGGCGGCGTCTCGCTGTTGGGGCCGTCGGCCCAGTATTCGGCGATCGACTTCTGCCGGTCGGTCAGCGCGGCCGTGATGGACACGATCTCGGCGGCCTGCGTGCGGAAGCCCGACGAGCCGTAGGCGTACGGCGGGGGCACGGCGTCGGCGAGGCCGCGGGCGGTGCCGCTGAAGGAGGCCACCTGGCCCCAGTGCGGCGCGAGGAACGGCGGCGTGACCGTCGCCCCGGCCCGGTTGACGAACGTCAGCGGCGCCCACCGGCCGGGATCGTTGAGCGAGGTCAGCGGGTCGGCCACCACCACGGGGGCGTTGACGGGCGCGTAGCCGGTGGTGTCGGCGTAGCCGCCGAGCTGGTTGGAGCCGTCGGTGTGGCGGTAGTCGAGCACCGCCTGGCACGCGGTGACGCCGGTCTGCGCCGGGACGCTCGACGTGTCGGCCGGGTCGTAGCCCAGGTCGGTCATCAGCGCGTCGAACGTGGCCCGCTGCGCCGGATAGAGGTCGACCGCCGCCAGGTGGGCGGCGAAGCTGACGGCCTTGGCCTTGTTCGCATCGGTGCGCTCCGCCGCGGGCCGCCGCAGCGAGCCGCCCAGCCGGGTGCCGACGGCGACCGCGTCGTAGGCGGCCCACGCGTCGTAGGCGCAGGTGTGCACGATCGCCAGCGCCCTGGCCACGAGCGGCGGCCCCAGCGTGCCGGTGCGCACCGCGGTGAGCAGCGTCTGGTTCCACCGGACGACCACGTCGGGACCCGTGGCCTGGGCGGGTAAGGCGGGCAGGACGAGCGCGGCGGCGCTCACCAGCGCGAGCGCGGCCACGCGTAAGGATCTCAGAACGGGCAAGGCATTCCCCTCGCTGTCGGCGGCCCCGGGGGGTGTCCCGGGGCATGACGACGATTCCACGCTCGAACACATTTTCGGGCTAGCCTTCCGGTGACAGTCGCCTGCCGTTGCGGTGACCCCCACGCGATCTTTTCCGAGCGCGTCCGGGGGTGCTGACCTGGCCAGTGTGCCTGCGCGGGAGCGTGGCCGGATTTCTCGCAATTTTCCTTGATAACGCCGCAGTCCGAAAGTTTCGGCGATCCATCGAAATATTCTTGACGGCTTTTGCGGTGGGCACCTAGAGTCCGAATTCAATGATCGGAATGAGCTTTCGAAGGTTTCAGAAGGAAGGCCATGACATCAGTGAACGCGCCGGGTCTGGCACCCTGGCGGGACAGCGCGCGGACGGTCGGCGAACGGGTCGAGTCCCTCCTCGCGGAGATGACGCTGGAGGAGAAGGTCGCGCAGCTCGGCTCCGTCTGGCTCCAGAACGGGCCCGAGCACGGCAACGTGGCGCCCATGCAGGACCGCTTCGACAAGGCCGAAGGGCTGGACGAGCAGCTGGCCCACGGGCTCGGGCACCTCACCCGCGTGTACGGCACCGCCCCGCTGTCCGCCGCCGAGGGCGCGGCCCGGCTGCGCAAGCTCCAGGAGCTCGTGGTCACGTCGAACCGGCTCGGCATCCCGGCCATCGCCCACGAGGAGTGCCTGACCGGGTTCGCGACGTTCGGGGCGACCGCGTACCCGACGCCGCTGGCCTGGGCGGCCACGTTCGACCCGGAGCTCGTCGAGCGCATGGCCGCGGCCATCGGCGGCGACCTGCGGGCCGCGGGCGTGCACCAGGGCCTGTCGCCGGTGCTCGACGTCGTACGCGACTACCGCTGGGGGCGGGTGGAGGAGTCTCTGGGCGAGGACCCGTACCTGGTGGGCCGGATCGGCACGGCCTACGTGCGCGGCCTCGAAGGCGCCGGGATCATCGCCACCCTGAAGCACTTCGCCGGGTACGGGGCCTCGCGGGCGGCCCGCAACCACGCCCCCGTCAGCATCGGCCCGCGCGAGCTCGCCGACGTGATCCTCCCGCCGTTCGAGGTCGCGCTGCACGAGGGCGGCGCGCGTTCGGTGATGTGCTCCTACACCGACCTCGACGGCGTGCCGGTCGGGGCGAGTGCCGACCTGCTGCGGCGGCTGCTGCGGGATGAGCTGGGGTTCGACGGGACCGTGGTGTCCGACTACTGGTCCGTTCCGTTCCTCGCCTCCACGCACCGGGTGGCCGAGGACGACGCCGCGGCCGGGGAGGTGGCGCTGCGGGCGGGCGTCGACGTGGAGCTGCCCGAGACGGTGTCGTACGGCGCGTACCTGGTCGCGAAGGTCCGCGCGGGTCACGTCGAGGAGGCGCTGGTCGACGAGTCCGTACGCCGGGTCCTGCGCCAGAAGATCGAGCTCGGCCTGCTGGACGGCGGCCCGCTCGTCCCGGACGGCGCGGACGACGTCGATCTGGACAGCCCGCGCAACCGCGGGATAGCCGCCGAGATCGCGGAACGTTCCATCGTGCTCCTGAGCAACCCCGACGGCCTGCTGCCGATCGGCCCCGGCACGACCGCCCGGCTCGCCGTCATCGGGCCGTGCGCCGACGACCCGCGTACCCTCATGGGCTGCTACGCCTTCCCCAACCACGTGCTCGACCGCTACCCGGAGCACGGGATGGGCCTGCCCATCCCGTCCATCAGGGAGAGCCTCGTGCTGGAGTTCCCCTACGCCGAGGTGCGCCACTGCCTCGGCGCCGAGGTGTCGGGCGACGACGCGTCGGGGATCTCCAGGGCCGCCGAGGTCGCGGCCGAGGCGGATCTCGCGCTCGTGTTCGTCGGCGACCGGGCCGGGCTGTTCGGCGGCGGCACGTCGGGCGAGGGCTGCGACGTGGCCGACCTGCGGCTTCCCGGACTCCAGCCCGACCTGGTCGAAGCGGTCCTCGCGACCGGCACGCCGACCGTGCTCGTCGTGGTCTCGGGCCGGCCGTACGCGCTCGGCGCCTACAAGGATCGGGTGGCCGCGCTGGTCCAGGCGTTCTTCCCCGGCGTGGAGGGCGCGGCCGCGGTGGCGGGCGTGCTGAGCGGGCGGGTCAACCCGTCGGGGCGGCTGCCGGTGCAGATCCCCGGCACGCCGCCGATCAGCCCGTCCACCTACCTCCAGCCGCCCCTGGGGAGGAGGGCGGAAGGCATCACGGTGCTGGACCCCACGCCGGCGTACGCCTTCGGGCACGGCCTGTCATACTCGGCCGTCGAGTACTTGGCCATGACCACGGACGCGGCCGAGTGCCCCACCGACGGCTCGGTCGAGGCCCTGGTGAAGGTGCGCAACACCGGTGCCAGGCCGGCGGAGGAGGTCGTGCAGCTCTACGCCTCCGACCCGGTCGCGCAGGTCGCCAGGCCCGTCGTGCAGCTCATCGGGTTCGCCAGGGTGGCGCTGGAGCCGGGGGAGGAGCGGGCGGTGGCGTTCGGCGTGCCCGCGGACGCGTTCTCGTACACCGGTCCCGACCTGCGGCGCATCGTCGAGCCGGGGACGATCGTGCTGTCCGCCGGGCCCTCCGCCGAGGACCTGCCGCTGCGGGCCGCCGTCCGGCTCACCGGCGAGACCGTCGTGCTCGGCTCGAAGCGGCGGCTCACCACCCACGAGACGCCGGCCCGCCGAGCCGGCTAGGGCAGGCGCAGCTCGGCGAAGACGCCGCGGTGGTCGGTCCTGGGCACGTCCACGATCTCGACCCGGTTCACGGCCACCCGCCGGTCGGCCAGGACGTGGTCGATGGAGATGACGGGCGGCACGGCCCGGCCGTTCGGCCAGGTCGGGATCAGGCCCTTGCCCACCTGGTCGGCCGCGTCCACGTAACCGCGGTCGAGCAGGTCGCGGAAGGCGCGGTGGTCGAGGCTGGCGTTGAAGTCGCCGGCCAGCACCCGGATCGCCGACGGCGAGGCCGGAGGCAGCGCGCGCAGGGAGGCCTTCCACTCCGCCTCCATGCGCCCGAGCGGCGGATTGGGGTGGATGGCCACGAACTCGACCTTGCCGCCGCCGGGCAGCGCCACGGTGGCGGCGGGCATGTTGTGGCCGATCGGGGTGAACAGGCCGGTCAGCTCCGTCACCGGATGCTTGGAGAAGATGCCGCTGCCGGTGGCGCCGAAGTCGGCCTGCAGCACCCGGTAAGGCAGGAGCTGCTTCAGCCCGGCCGCGTCCAGGCGCTCGACCTCGGCCGGGGTGAGCTCCAGGGCGCTGAACACCTCGACGTCGAACCTGCGTACCAGGTCGACGACGGTCTGCGCGTCACCGCGGCCGAACAGGTTGACCGACAGCACCCGCAGCGGCGCGCCCTTGGCGGGCGGCTGCTCGGCACTGAAGGCCCGCGGCGTCACGACCGACACCAGCACCGCGCAGACGAGCGCCGCGGCGAGCGCGGCCGGGCGGTTGCGCCTGAGCAGGGACAGGACCGCGGTCAGCGCCGCCATCCCGGCCCCGATGGGGGTCACGGTCATGAGCTGGGTCACGAACGAGCCGCCCTCCATACCGGCGACCCTGATGACGGCCCACAGGGCCAGCAGCGCGACGACCGTCCACGCGAGCCACCGCCTGCGCCGCTTCCCGGGAGCAGGAGAGCCGCCCTCCTTGGCCCGCCCGGTCTCCACCGTTGTGCTCACACTCCGCCGTCCTGTCCGCGCGTCCTTCCACTGCTTGAACCTTAAACCGCCTTGCGGCGGCTCGCGCCGGGTCCACAGCTCGCTCTCAGGGTTCGGCGTCGGCGGAGGTCAGCGCTTGTGGCCCACCCCGGCGTACATCCAGGTCGCCGGGTCGGCGAAGAGCGGCGCGTGGTGCCGTCGCCGCCGTTCGCCGTACGGCTCGACGACGAGCTCGCTCCTGAAGTCTCCTATCCCCAGGTGGGATCCACCCACGTCACCACGAAGGAGGTCATGAACCTGCCGACCGACGTGGCGAGGCTCCGGCAGGTGCTCCAGGAGTGGACCCGGAGAAGTGGCCGGCGGGCCGACGACGAGTCCCTGTACACGCAGGCCACCAGCCTGCTCTCGCAACTTCCGACGACTCCCCGGCTGCTGGCCGCGGAGGAACGGGACGCACGTGCACTGACCTCGTGGACCGCCCTGACCGCCTCCGGCTGGACGGACGCGAGACCGGCGCTTCCGACCAGGATCATCGGCCCATGAGCGCGGCTATGAGGCCAGCAGGTCGAAGTGGAAGCCGATCAAGAACAGCCCCAGGGACGCCCACCGCGCCGCCGGAGCGAACTTGGGATGCTGAAGCGCGTAGCCGATGACGCCCGCCAGCCCGCCGCTCAGGCTGCCGACCGCCAGCACGAGCCCGTACCGCAGCTGGGAGTCATTGCCCATCGGCCCGGTGACGACGACCGTGAACGCCGCCGCGACCATCCCTGCGAAAAGGCCGACGATGAACGGGCGCACGGTGATCCGGGCGGCCATGAACCCCACCAGGCGTTCACCGTACCGGGCGAGCTTCTCCACCCCGACGAGGTCGATGATGACCACGGTGCCGGCGACGAACGAGAGGATCTTTCCTGTGCGTCCCCACCACAGCATCGGGACGCCGAACAGGTCGGAGCCGATGGTGGGCCTGCCCTGGAGCCACAGCTGCCACGCGTCGAAGTAGCTGATGTCCGCCACAACCGGAGCGTAGAAGCCTCCTGGACCTCTGCCTAGCCGGATCCCGGCCCGGGCAGACGTCTCAGGCGGTGGCGTAGTCGGCGATGATCACCGTGGCGTCGTCCTTGGGGTCGGCCGCGGCCATCTCGTCGTACAGCCGGTCCAGGCACGCGCTCGGCGACATCCCCCCGGTGACCAGCTCCTTCATGCGCGCCGCCCCCAGCGCCCTGATCGCGCCGCTCGTGACGACCACGACGCGGTCGCCAGGACGGAGCGGAACGGCGCCGACCTCGGGGTTGAGCTCCGACGGTAAGCCGATCCCGCGTAACGGCGGGCCGTCGCCGAAGGAGTGCGACGTGGTGAGCTGCTGCGGTCGCCCGCCCTTCGGGCAGTGCCAGATCGCGCCGTCGCCGACGTGCGCGAAGCGCAGGCGCGGGCTCTCGCCCGGTTCGAGGACGATCACGTCCAGGCTGGTGACCAGGGCGGACCCCGCGCCGCCGCGCAGGGACGCGGTCCGCACGGCGCGATGCGCCGCCTGCGCGCACTCGTCCAGGTTCTCCTGGTACTTCGGCCTGGCGCTGACCACGGCGCCCAGGGCCAGGGCCGCGGCCGTGTGGGCCGCCCCGCCGCCGGCCGCGCCGCGGGCCGCCGCGACCAGCCGCTCCTGGATGACGTACGCGTCCGACGGCCGCCCGCGCGAGCCCTCGTACGTGCCCCCCACCGCCACCAGGCGCGGCCGGGCCACCGGCATGCCGGGCGGCCAGTTCCCCCGGCGGCCGCGGGCCGTCATCACCGACAGGCAGCCGACCAGGATCGAGATCACCAGCAAGGTCATGAGGTCCCCTCTCGTCGCATCGTCGCGACCCGCAGCCCAGTACACGCGCTGCCGAGCAGACGCGACTGACGGCTGATCGGCCGTCGTAGCGAATGACGGCCGATCAGCCGTCGTGCCGCGGGACGCGCGGGGAGCGAGGGTGCGGGGAGGCGGTCAACACCGCGAGCAGAGCCGGCACGAGGGAAATGACGATGCGATCCATGTCTCCACCCGGCGCCACACGGACGCTCTTACGTTATTGTGAAGCCCGTCTTGTGCTGTCATCGCGAGCGGGCGGCTCATGTCTCTCCCCGGTTCCACGAGATACGACTCCGCGACCAGGCACATGGAGCGGACCATCGCGCGCACCGGTGCGGGGGCACGGGGTGTGGTGGGGTTCGTGGCGATCGTCGCCGCGACCCTCGGCGCCGTTCCACCGGTGTCCGTCGCCTGGCTGGCGCCCGCGCTCGCGGTCGACCTGGTGTGGACAGGGCTGTTCCTGTGGGTGGCCTGGCGCGGCCGGCGGCTTCCGGCCTGGCTGGTGGCCGGTGACGCGGTCATCACCGTCGCCCTCTGCCTCGCGCAGGGCCATCTCGTCGGCGGGGCCGCGCTCGAGGGCGGGTCGAGCTGGATCGCGGGGCTGGTGACGATGACCATCGTCGTATCGGGGGTCACGTGGCGGCCGTGGGTGGCCGTGTCCGTCGGGCTCGTCGTGGCGGGGGCGTACCTGGCCGGGATGCGGCTGGCGGCCCCGTACCAGGAGGTGGCCGGGACGCTGGGGATCCACCTCGTGCAGATCCTCTGCATCGTGCTGCTGATGACGCTGCTGCGCCGCTCCGCCGCCTCGGCGGACGCGTTCCTGCGGGAGAGCGCGCGCGCCGAGATCGCGCTCATCGTCGAGCGGCTGCGCCGCGAGGACGAGCTGCGCCAGGTCGGCAGCGTCCACGAGACGTCGCTGCACACGCTGACGATGGTCGGGCTGGGGACGTACGACAAGCCCTCGCCCACCCTGCGCCGGCAGGCGGTGGCCGACCTGGCGGCGCTGGAGAAGCTGCGCGACCGGCCGAGCACCGAGTCCGCGCCCATCGCCCTGGACGCCCTGCTCGACGAGGTGGCCGGGCGGGTGACGGGGCTGGACGTCCGCAGGCGGCTGACGCCGGAGACGGTGCCGGGGGAGGTCGCGGAGCGGTTCGCCCGCGCGGTCACCGAGGCGCTGGCCAACGTGGCGCTGCACGCCGGGGTGCGCGAGGCCGAGCTGGTCTCCAGCCGGTCCGACGGCGAGATCAGGGTGGAGGTCGCGGACGCGGGAGGCGGCTTCGACATGGAACGGGTGCCGTCCGACCGGTTCGGCGTGCGCGGGTCGATCCTCGACACGATGCGCTCGCTCCCGAACGCGGGCGCCGACATCCGGTCCGGCGACCAGGGCACCCGGGTGAGCCTGTGGTGGCGGCCATGACCGGCGGCATCTGCGGCCCGGGGGGCGGCTCGCGGCGTTGGGGGCGGTCATGACCGATGACATCGAAGAGGTGGCGCAGCGGTACGCCCGCTACACCGCGATCGGCGCGGTCGTGATCACCGCGGTCTGGCACACCGGCTACGACCTCACCGTCACCGTCTCGGGCTGGCCGGCCTTCCGCTGGCCGTGGCTGGTGGCCGTGGCCTGGATCGCCTACACGGCGGTCGTCGTGATCGCGGCGCGATCGCTGGTCACGGCGTTCGAAGGGCCGGCCAGGGCCCGCGTGCTGGCCGCCGTCGTGCTGGCCGCGGACATCGCGGTGATCGTGTCCTGCCGCCCTGAGGACCTGCTCGGCCCCAGCGACTGGGGATGGGGTTCGGTGGGCTGGGTCGGCGTCCTGCTCCTGTGGAACCGGCCGGCCTGGCGGCGCGAGCTGATCGCGTTCCTCGCGCTCAACGCCGGGATCATGCTGACGGCGATGATCGTGACGGGGACCGACGACCGGGTCTCCATCGCCAAATACCTCATGGTCATGGTGGGGAGCATCACGCTCCAGCTCGGCTACGCGGCGGGCTGCCACACGCTGCGCGTCCGCGCCGAGGACGCCGCGCTGCTGGCCCGCCGGCTGGCCGCCGACGACGCCTGGCGGGAGTCCGCCCAGCGCATCCACGCCGACCGGATCCGCCGCTACGCCGCGATCCGTGACGTGGCGGAGTCGCTGCTCGACCAGCTCGCCGACGGGGCCGACCCGGGGGATCCCCGCGTACGCGAGGACTGCACGGCCGGGGCCATGCGGCTGCGGCGGCTCATCACGGAGCGGGAGGACGTACCGGACGAGCTGATTTCGGTGCTGCGCGAGCGCATCGACGCGGCCGAGCGGCGCCAGGTCCTGGTGACGGCGCCGCCGTTCGGGGAGCGCATGCCCGCGCTGCCGGACGGCGTACGGGAGGATCTGCTCAGAGCACCCGTACGGGCGCTGGACGGGGCGAGGTCGCGGGCCAGGGTCACGGTGTCCGCGATGTCCACAATGGTGAGCGTGGCCGTCGTGGCCGACAACGACGACCTGCCCGTCAGCGCCACCCCGGTACGGGAGCCGAGCGGGGTCGTCGTCACCTATCAGCGGCAGGGAGGGGAGGTATGGGTCAACAGCATCTGGGAGGGCCCGCCGGCGGAGCGGCGGGACGCGTGACGGTCGCCCTGGTGGAGGACCATCAGGTGGTGGTGGACGGCGTGAGGTCGTGGTTCGGGCCGCCGAGCCCGGTGGAGCTGGTCGCGCAGGGGCCGACCATCGAATCCGTACGGGGCGTGCAGGCCGACGTGCTCCTGCTGGATCTCAACCTCAACGGCACCATGGTCGTGGACCGGGTAGCCGAGCTGTGCGCGGGCGGCCAGCGGGTCATCGTCTTCTCCGAGCACGAGGAGCCGGAGACGGTGCGCGCGGTGCTGGACGCGGGGGCGTCGGCGTTCATCGGCAAGGGCCGGGCCACCCGGGAATCCTGCCTGGAGACCATCCTGGAGGTGGCGGCCGACCGGCCGTCCGTCACGCCGCCCATGGCCCAGGCGATCGCCACGGACGAGGGCCCGCACCGGCCGCAGCTGTCCGACAAGGAGCGGGCGGCGCTGCTTTTCTGGTTCCAGTCGATGTCGAAGGCGTCGGTGGCGGCCAGGATGGGCATCAAGGAGCGCACCGTGCGCCAGTACATCGACCGCGCCAGGGTCAAGTACGCCGCCGCCGGCCGCCCCGCGCCGACCAAGGAGAAACTCCTCATCTGCGCGATCCAGGACGGGCTGGTCCAGCCGGACGAGGTGACCGTCTACACCTCACTGGCAGCCCGGACGACACCGTCCGACGAGTTCCGCCCTGGGTGAAGACGTTATGCCGTGGGCGATGCGGGGCTGCCCGGGGCGATCCGGAAGGGCAAGGTGATTCTCGAACGGTCTGCCGATCGAGAGGTGGTGTCACGCCATGGCGGTGGCGGAGGTGCTGGGCCCGGGGGAGTGGCTGGGGTCGGAGCTGAGAGGCGACGACAGCTGGCGGATCCGGCTCACGGAGGCGCACCGGCAGGAGGTGCTCGCCGCCGTGCACGCGGCGGGGAGTGAGGTCACGGAGGCGCACCGGCGGGAAGTGCACGCGGCGGGGAGTGAGGTTACGGAGGCGCACCGGCGGGAAGTGCTTGCGGCGGGGAGTGAGGTGTCGCGAGAGAGCTTCCGGCTGCCGACGCTCGGCCCCGTCCTGCGCCGGGTGCGCGACGAGCTCACGCACGGCCGTGGTTTCGCGCTGATCCAGGGGGTGCCCGTCGAGGGGCTGAGCGAGCGCCAGTGCGAGACGGCCGCCCTCGGCCTCGCGTCCCACGTGGGCGGCATCGTCCCGCAGCCCCCGGAGGGGGCGCCGCTGATGCACGTACGCGACACCGGCGCCGACCCGTCCCATGCGCGGACCAAGAGCTACCAGCACAGCGGCCGGCTCGGCTACCACAGCGACCCGACCGACGTTGTGGCCCTGCTCTGCGTCCGTCCGGCGAAATCCGGCGGCCTCAGCGCCGTCGTCAGCTCCGTGGCGGTGCACAACGAGGTCGTGCGCACCCGGCCTGACCTGGCCGAGGTCCTCTACGAGCCGTGGTGGCACGACCGCCGCACGGGCGACGGCCCCGACAGCTTCTACACCAAGCCGATCTGCGCGGCTCGCCCTGAGGGTGGGGTGTCCATCGCGTACGGCCCCGACTACCTACGCTCCGCCCAGCGCGGCGCCACCGTGCCGCCCTTCACCCCGGCGCAGGAGGAGGCCATGTCCCTCCTCGACGACCTGACCAACGATCCCCGCTTCACGCTCACCATGGATTTCCGGCCCGGCGACCTGCAGTTCCTCAACAACCACGTGACCTTGCACAGCCGCACCTCCTACGAGGACCACCCCGAGCCGTTCCGCCGCCGCCACTTACTCCGCCTCTGGCTCAGCACCGCTCCAGATGAGCGCCGCTAGTCGCCGAGCAGTTCGGCAGGGTCGAAGCTGACAGGGAACGGCCAGGTAAAGCTCGCGAGGGTGCCGGCCTTGTAGCGGACCGGCGTGTCATAGCACTCGTCTTTGAGCTCGTAGACCCAGAGTGTCGGCCCTTCCTCCGGCTCGATCCGCCAGTAAACGGGGATGCCCGCGTCTCCATACGCTTCGGCTTTGAGAACCTTGTCCCGCATCTTGGTGCTCGGGCTGCCCACCTCCACCGCGAGCAGGACGTCCTGAGGCGAGAACATGAGCCCGGTAGTTCGCGACCTCTTTTTGGGCACGACGACAAGGTCAGGGATGTAGACGTCCTGATTGGTGGCTTTTAGATTGACGGTCGTCAACACCTCCATCTGCGGTGGCGCCGCATGCTTGAGGAGGAGCAGCCCATAAGTTATGGCGATCTGGTGCAGGACTGTGGGGGCAGGGCTCACCAGTAGGCTCCCGTTGAAGAGCTCGTAGCGGTTCCCGTCGTCCGGGAGTTCGAGTAGGTCGTCGACAGTGAACGGCGCCCGGCCCGGAATAACTGCGCGCCCCGTGCCGGTCGGTTCGATCGTCGCCATTGTGGTCACCCACCAAGTATCGGGAACCTTACTCTCGCTCACATGCTACTTCCCCAATTCTCATCACTTTAAGTTCTGGGTCAGTCACATATTGATACAACCTCTCCGGGTCGGACATAACTGAAAGTTTCAGTCAATCTGCCGGGTTGGTGGGAAAGCCCTTTCCGCTGCTCATCCGGCACGCCGACCTGGGTGTGCGGCGTGATGGCCATGAGCTGACATAGCCCGTCATTTGTGTGGACTTGCGGAGTCAGATACGGTCGCCCCGCGGAGCGCTCCCCCTTCCCGGAACCCCCCGACCGGAACACGGAGATCGCACTATGCCCCAAGCCGGACCCCACCGCTGGGCGCGGCGCGCCCTCGCGGTGCTGCTGACAACGGCGATGATCTTCGCCGTCCCCCTGGCCGAGTCCGCCTCGGCACACGGCTCGGTCGTCGACCCCGCCTCCCGCAACTACGGCTGCTGGCTGCGCTGGGGCAACGACTTCCAGAACCCCGCCATGCAGCAGCAGGACCCCATGTGCTGGCAGGCGTGGCAGGACAACACCAACGCCATGTGGAACTGGAACGGCCTCTACCGCAACGGGGTCGCCGGCAACCATGAGGCGGTCATCCCCAACGGCCAGCTGTGCAGCGCCGGCCTGACCGAAGGCGGCCGCTACCGCTCCATGGACAAGCCAGGGGCCTGGACGATGGCTAACCTCACCGGCAGCACCTTCAACATCCGCCTGAACGACCAGGCCAGGCACGGTGCGGACTACATCAGGGTCTACATCACCCGCCAGGGCTACAACGCCCTCACCACGCCCCTGGGCTGGAACCACCTGGAGCTGGTCCGTACGACCCCCAAGTACGCGCCCGGTGACGTGTACATGATCAACAACATCAGCAAGGGATCGCGTACCGGCCGTCACGTGATCTACACGATCTGGCAGGCCTCGCACATGGACCAGTCGTTCTACTTCTGCAGCGACGTCAACTTCGGCTGAGCCGCTGCTACGGGCGGGGGCGGGTCGAGGCGCGGATGGAGAGCTCTATCGGGTGTACGCGCTCCGTGCCCAGGGGCGCGGCCCCGGACAGCAGCTCGAACAGCAACTCCGCGCAGCTCGCCCCCGCCTCCTTCGGGCGCAGGTCGATCGCGGTGATCGGCGGATCGGACTGGCGGGTGGCGGCGCTGTCGACGCACGAGGCGAGCAGCACGTTCACGCCTGCCTCCCGCAGCAGCGGCGCCACCTCGGTCGCCGCCCCGGCCGGCGCACACACCAGGGCATCCAAAGGCCCATCCCCGCCCCGCCCCAAGACTGCCCCCGCCTCATCCGGCTCGTGACCGGCGTCCCGGCCGGAGACCCCGGCGGTGTCGAGGAGGGCGCGGGCGGCGGCGCGGACCTCGTCGCCCGAGGCGTCGAAGGACACCCGTCGCACCAGCGGCACCACCCCGTGCGCCGCGCACCACTCCAGGTAGCCCCGGTGCACGCTGGCCGCCCAGTCGCTCTCGTCCCCGGCCACGATGAGCGCCGGCCGTGACGCGCCCGACTCGCGCAGGTGGTCGAGGAGGCGGCCCAGCATCGAGGCGTGTTCCGACCACACCACGCCGTCCGCCTGCCGGGAGCCGGGGAAGCGTTCGCACGAGACCGTCGGCAGGCCCGTCGCCATCAGGCTCTCCACCACGGGGTCGCCTCCCAGCGGGTCCCCGAGCACGAGGCCGTCCACGCGCGGCGGCCGTGAGCGGCGCTGGCCGGACGTGATCAGCGTGACGTCGTAGTCGTGCCGCGCCGCCTGCTCCACCACGCCGAACACGAACGACATGTAGTAGGAGGAGCGGGTCAGGACCTCGGGAACGTGCAGGCCGATGGTGCCGGTGCTGGCCTTGCGCAGGTGCCTGGCCGAGCCGTTGGGCACGTAGCCGAGCCGCTCGGCGACCTGCGCGACCGCCTCCCGGGTGCGCTCGGAGACGCGCCCGGAGCCGCGCAGCGCGTCGGAGGCCGTCGTCTTCGACACCCCCGCCTCCCTGGCGACGGTGAGGATCGTGACCGGCTCCTCCGTGCGCACGCCTGCCCGCTCGCGCCCCTCGTCTGCTCGCACGCCCCGATGCTAGCGGCCCTGATCGCCCACTTCCGCCGAGCGAGCCGCCGCGCCCCCACCGGACCGACCGACGGTCTCCGCGTCTCGCGCGCAGGGGGGCCTTCCGGTGGTTCGGCGTTTCCAGTGTGGCGGGGCTTCCGGCAGTCTGCGCGTCTCACGAGGTGCCGGGCCGTCCGGTGTTCTCCCTCGTCGGGTGGCGCGACCCAGGGGCGGGCGGAGGTCCGCGTGGGTGGTGGGGGCTTCGGTAAACGGTCTGTTTCGGGTGGCGGTTGGGTCTTGTCTCCGTCCGGGGGTCGCAACTAAGTTAGCCCAAACCTTGCCGGAACGTTCCGGCATCAGAAAGGGGCGGAACGTTGCACCTGACCTCCGGGAAGCACCCCCATCCTCTCGACCCCCTCGCCGCGCAGGAGATCGACGAGGTCAGGCGGATCCTGATGCAGGAGGGCCTGCTGACCGACACGGTGCGGGTGTCCTACCTCGGCCTCGAGGAGCCGCCGAAGGGCGAGGTCCTGGCGTACGAGCCGGGCGCCCCCGCCGGACGCCGGGCCCGCGTGTTCCTCCTGGACCTGGCCACCGAGACGGCCGAGGACGTGATCGTGTCGATCGGCGCGGCCACGGTCGAGGAGCGCAGGCCCATCGACCCGGTCACCGACGGCCAGGTGCCCATGCTGGACGAGGAGCACGCCCTGGTCAGGCGGGTGCTGCGGGAGGACCCGGCCTGGGCCGAGGCGCTGCGGCGCCGGGGGATCGAGGACCCGGCGGGCGTCTACCTGGCCGCGCTGAGCGCGGGCAACTTCGGTCTCCCCAATGAGAAGGGCCGGCGGGTGGCGAGGGTGCTGGCGCACCTGATGCCCACGCCCGAGAGCCTCCCGTGGGCCCACCCGGTGGACGGCCTGGTCGCGTACGTGGACCTGGTCAAGGGCGAGGTCATGGAGATCGTGGACACCGGCCCCCAGCCGATCCCCGCCGAGCCCGGCGACTACCACCTGGGCCCGCACCGGACCACGCAGAAGCCCATCCACATCACCCAGCCGGACGGCCCCAGCTTCACGGTCGACGGCCCCCTGATCACCTGGGAGAAGTGGAGCCTGCGCCTCGGCTACGACATGCGCGAAGGGCTCACCCTGCACCAGATCGGCTTCGAGGACGACGGCCGCGTCAGGCCGATCGTCTACCGGGCGTCGGTGGCGGAGATGCTGGTCCCGTACGGCGACCCGAGCCCGATCCGGTTCTGGCAGAACTACTTCGACACCGGCGAGTACCAGCTCGGCAAGCTGGCCAACTCCCTGGAGCTCGGGTGCGACTGCCTCGGCGAGATCACCTACTTCGACGCCGTCGTGACGGACGGCGCCGGCGTGCCCAAGGTGATCGCGAACGCGATCTGCATGCACGAAGAGGACTACGGCGTGCTGTGGAAGCACACCGATCCGGCCAACGGCTCCAGGGAGACCCGCAGGCAGCGGCGCCTGGTGATCTCGTTCTTCGTCACGGTGGGCAACTACGACTACGGCTTCTACTGGTACCTCTACCTCGACGGGACCATCGAGCTGGAGGTCAAGGCCACCGGCATCGTCTTCACCGGCGCCTACGACGACCGCGCCGCGCCCTACAGCTCGGAGGTCGCGCCGGGGCTGGCGGCGCCGTACCACCAGCACCTGTTCAGCGCCCGGCTGGACATGACGGTGGACGGCGTGGCGAACGCGGTCGACGAGGTGGAGGCGGTCGCGGTCGAGAGCCCGTACGGCAACGCCTTCGGCCGCGCCGTGAAGCGGCTGCGCACCGAGGGGGAGGGGCGGCGCGACGCCGACCTCGCCAGGGAGCGCACCTGGCATGTCGTCAACCCCGACGTACGCAACCGCCTCGGCCGCCCGGTCGGCTACGCCCTGCACCCCGAGGGCAAGCCGGCCCTGCTCGCGCACCCGGAGTCGTCGATCAGCAGGCGGGCCGAGTTCGCGACCAGGCATCTGTGGGTGACGCGGTACCATCCCGCAGAGCGCTATCCTGCCGGTGACCTGGTCAACCAGCATCCCGGCGGCGCGGGCCTGCCCACCTACACCAGGGCCGACCGCGACATCGACGGGCAGGACATCGTGCTGTGGCACACGTTCGGCCTGACACATTTCCCCCGCACGGAGGACTGGCCGATCATGCCGGTCGACACGTGCGGCTTCGTACTCAAGCCGGTCGGGTTCTTCGACCGCAACCCCACGCTCGACGTCCCGCCGAGCGCCGCCGAACGTTCCTGCCACTAGAGGAGAAGAGGCCCATGCGTCCCATACGCCTGGCCTGCGGTGTCATGGCAGCCCTGCTGGCCTCGGCCTGCGCCGCCACCGGAACGACCACCACCCCCGCCACAGCCCCCGACCAGCCCAATCCGACCGGTTACCTCGCCACAGCCGACCCGTCGCTCCCCACCGGTGGCACGCTCAACCTGGCCGTGCACATCGACAGCGGCGCCGCCACCGGGTACGACCCGCAGCTCGCCGACGTCGCCACCACCTGGCAGCTGCTCTCGCTGTCCTACGAGACGCTGGTCACGGTGGGCCCCGACTTCAGCGTGCAGCCCATGCTGGCCGAGAAGTGGGACACCCCCGACCCCAAGACGTACGTCTTCCACCTGCGCGACGGCGTCACCTTCTCCAACGGCCGCGAGATGACGGCCGACGACGTGGTGGGCAGCCTGAAGCGGCTGCTGGCCTCCAAGTCGGTCTGGCGCGGCCAGCTCGGCCCGGTCAAGTCGGTCGCCAAGGACGGCGACCGCGCGGTCAAGGTCACCCTGAGCGAGCCGTACACGCCGTTCCTGGCCGCCCTCGCCAACATCCCCGCCGCCGTCCTGCCCATGAAGGAGATCGACGACAAGTCGGTCGACCCGGCCAAGACGCTGCTCGGCACCGGCCCGTACGTGGTGGAGAACCACCGCCAGGACGTGTCGTGGACCTTCAAGCGCAACGACAAGTACTGGGCCAAGGGCAAGCCGGCCGCCGACGCCGTCAACGTGACGATCGCCCCCGAGGAGGCCGCGCGCATCGCCGCCCTGCAGAACGGCAGCGCCGCCCTGGCCACGCTGGGCAACGTCGACTCGGCGACCATGCTGGCCGGGGCGAAGAACGTCCAGGTCGTCACCCAGGCCACCACGGACTTCTACTACCTCATGCTCAACACCCAGGCGGCCGGCTCCAAGTTCGCCGACCCGAGGGTGCGCCAGGCCGTCGCCATCGCGCTCGACCCGAAGCAGATCGCCGACGTGGCGCTCGGCGGCAAGGGCAAGCCGACGGCCATCACCCCGGCCGGCCTGCCGGGCGCGTGCGACCCGGCCGCACTGCCGTCGGCGTCCAAGAGCGTGGACGAGGCGAAGAAGCTGCTGGCCGACGCGGGCGCCCAGAACCTGACGTTCACGCTCAGCATCTTCTCCACCGAGCCCGCCCCGGCGGTCGCCCAGGTGATCCAGCAGAACCTCCAGCAGGCCGGCATCACCATGAAGATCGAGCAGCTGGACGAGGCGAGCTGGTCGGGCAAGGTGTACGGCAAGGCGCCCGCCGAGTTCGACGCCGCGATGTCCTGGTTCGCCGGTTACGCCGACCCCGGCATGGTCACCAAGTGGTGGAACCCGGAGACGGCCGGCTTCAACGTCGGCTTCATGAAGCCGGACAAGGAGCTGAACACCCTCATCGACGCGGCCGGCAAGGAGCCCGCGGGAGCCGCCCGCGACGAGGCGCTGGCGGCAGTCTGCGCCAAGGCCGACACCGACGCGCAGATGATCCCGCTGGTCACCCGCCCGGCCACGATCGCGTTCCGGACCGACGCGCTCAGCCCCAGCCTGTACGCCACCGAGGGGTACGGCAACGTGCTGCGCTTGATCGCCGACGCCCGCGTGAAGAAGACCCAGTAACCATGCGCCTGCTGATGTGGTGGTCCGGCCGGGCGCTCAGCTCGGCCGCCACGCTCCTGGGCGTCTCCGTGCTGATCTTCACGGCCGTGCGCCTGATGCCCGGCGGTTTCGCGGAGACCGTGCTGGGCCCGTTCGCCACGGCCGAGCAGAAGGCGGAGCTGGCCGCCCGCTACGGGCTCGACCAGCCGGTGTTCATGCAGTACGGGCACTGGCTGGCCGCCGTCGCGGGCGGCGACTTCGGCATCTCGATGATCAGCCGCCAGCCGGTCGGCACGGAGCTCCTGGCCCGGCTGCCGGTGACCGGCGAGCTGACCGTGCTGGCCGTGGTCGCCAGCGCGCTGGCGGGGGTGCCCCTGGGCGTGCTCACCGCCGTGCGCTCCCAGTCAGACCGCTCGCCGGGCGGCGGCGCGGCGGGGCGGCTGCTCAGCGGGCTCGGCGTCAGCGTGCCGGAGTTCGTGCTGGGCAGCCTGGTCGTGTTCGTCTTCTCCCGGTACGCGCTCGGCCTGGAGGTCGGCACGTGGGTGCCGTTCACCCAGGACCCGGCCGCGAACCTGGCCACGATGGTGCTGCCAGCCGCCGTCCTGTCGGTGTTCGCCATCTCCGTCACCGCCAGGACCACCCGGGACGCCGTGCTCGGCGTGCTGGTCGAGCCGTACGTCACGGCCGCCGTCGGGCGCGGCGAGTCGCCGTGGTTCATCGTCCGGCACCACATCCTGCGCAACGCCGCCACCCCGGTGGTGACGCTGCTCGGCACCATCACCGCGTACCTGCTGGGCGGGGCGCTCATCGTGGAGCACGTGTTCAACCTGCCGGGCGTCGGCTCCTACATCGTGCAGGCCGTCGGCCGCCGCGACTACGCGGTCGTGCAGGCGGGCGTGCTGCTGGCGGCGGCGGTGTTCATCGTGATGAACGTGCTGATCGACCTGCTCGTCGGGGTCCTGGACCCGAGGCTGGGCGTGCTGGCGGGGAGGCGTTCATGAGGAAGCTGGACCGGCTGTCCATCGGCGGGCTCGTCTGCCTGGCGGTCCTGGTGGTGTTCGCGCTGGGCTCGCTGGTCGGGGCCGGGGGAGACCCGGACGCGATCGTCGGCCCGCGCCTGCAGCCGCCGGGGCCCGGCTGGTGGCTGGGCACCGACAACCTGGGCCGCTCGGTGCTTCCGCGCGTCATGGAGGGCGTGGGCACGACGCTGCTGCTGTCGTCCGTCGCCGTGCTGGTGACGGCGGCGCTCAGCGCGACGTTCGGCATCATCGCCGGATACCGCGGCGGCTACCTGAACGAGCTGGTGATGCGCCTGGTGGAGGTGCTCTACTCCTTCCCCGCCATCGTGCTCGCGATCCTGGTCGCCGCGGTGCTCGGCCCCGGGCAGACGGCGGCGCTGGCCAGCATCGTGCTGGTGACGATCCCGCTGATGACCCGGCTGGTGCGGGCCGCCGCCGTGGCCGTGTCGCAGCGCGACTACGTCACCTCGGCCGTCATCAGCGGGGCCGGGCTGCCACGCGTGCTCGGCCGGCACGTGCTGCCCAACGTGGCGGGCACGATCGCGGTGCAGGGCACGTACGCGCTGTCGGTCGGGATCGCGGTCGAGGGCGGGCTGAGCTTCCTCGGGTTCGGCGTGCAGCCGCCGCAGGCCTCGCTCGGCGTGCTGATCCAGCAGGGCGGCACCTACATGATCGCCGCGCCCTGGCTGATCCTCGGCCCGGGGGTCGTGCTCGTGGCGGCGATCCTGGCGATCAACGTGGTGGGCGACGGGCTGCGCGACCGGCTCGAACCCCGGGAGACGAGGTCTTTGACATGAGCCTGCTCACGGTGCGGAACCTGGTGATCGACTACGCCGAGACCAGGGCGCTGGACGGCGCCGACCTGGAGGTGGCGCAGGGGGAGACCGTCGGCCTGGTCGGCGAGAGCGGGTCCGGCAAGTCCACGCTCGGCTCCGCCGTGGGCCGGCTGCTGCCCAGGGCGGCCCGGCGGAGCGAGGGGGAGGTCGTGGTGGCCGGGGAGCCGGTGTTCGACCTGCCCGCCGACCGGCTGCGCCACCTGCGCAGGAAACGTCTCGGGTTCGTCTTCCAGGACCCGATCGCCTCGCTCAATCCGACCATGCGCGTCGGCGACCAGCTCCGCCTGGTGCTCGGGCGCGGCGCCGACGTGGGCTTCCACCTGGGGCGGGTCAAGCTCGACGACCCACGCGTCGTGCGCTCGTACCCGCACCAGCTCTCCGGCGGCATGGCGCAGCGGGTGGCCATCGCGATGGCCATGGCCACCGAGCCCGAGCTGCTCGTCGCGGACGAGCCGACCGCCGCGCTGGACAGCCAGGTGCGCGAGGAGGTGCTGAACGTGGTCTTCTCCCTGGCCGCCGCGGCCGGGACGAGCATCCTGTGGCTCAGCCACGACCTGCCCGCCGTCGCCCGCAGGTGCGACCGGGTCGCGGTCATGTACGGCGGCCGGGTCGTCGAGACCGGGCCCGCCCGCGAGGTGCTGGGCCATCCCGCCCACCCCTACACGGCGGCGCTGGCCGGGTCGGCGCCCGCCGCCGCGGCCCACGGCGTCCGCCTGGAGCCCGTGCCCGGCCGCCCGCCCGTGCTCACCGGGCCGTCGCCGGGCTGCGCCTTCGCGCCGCGCTGCCCGTTCGCGGAGGAGCGCTGCGAGCACGAGCGCCCCCAACCGGTCCGGGTCCGCGAGCAGGACGTGCTCTGCCACCGCGCCCTGCGAGGGAGCGCCGTCGCCTGGACTGAGGAGCGCAGGGAGCGGAGCGACCGAAGCGACGAGGGAAGGCGACGGATTCCAGCGACCGAGCCGCCGAACGGAGTGAGGCCATGAGCAGGGGTGGCGGCGTGATACTCGAACTCGACGACGTCACCGTCACCTTCGCCGCGGGTCCGCCGCTGCGGCGCATCCACCTGGACGCCATGCGGCACGTGTCCCTGTCCGTCGCGGAGGGGGAGACGCTCGGCCTGGTCGGCGAGTCCGGCTCGGGCAAGACGACCAGCAGCCGGGTCGCGCTCGGCCTGCAGCGGCCCACGTCCGGCACGGTCAGGTTCGACGGCCGCCCCTTCCCCAAGCGGCGGCGCGAGCTGGCGGGCCGGATGCAGGCCGTGCTGCAGCACCCCCACTGGTCGCTCAACCCGCGCATGCGCGTCGGCCAGAGCGTCGCCGAGCCGCTGGACGTGCTCGGCCGCCCGGCCGGCGACGCGGTCACCGAGATGCTGGAGCACGTGGGGCTGGAGGCGTCGTTCGCCTCGCGCTACCCCCATGAGCTGTCCGGCGGCCAGCGGCAGCGCGTCTCCATCGCCCGCGCGCTGGTCACCCGGCCCAGGTTCATCGTCTTCGACGAGGCCGTCAGCGCGCTCGACATCTCCGTGCAGGTGCAGATCCTCAACCTCATCAAGGACCTGCAGGCCGAGTACGGGTTCAGCGCCCTGTTCATCTCCCACGACCTCGGCGCGGTCCGCTACGTCGCCGACCGGATCGCGGTCATGCGCAAGGGCGAGATCGTCGAGACCGCCGACACGGCCACGTTCTACTCGGCGCCCGCTCACGAGTATTCGAAACAGCTTTTGGAGGCCCTATGAACGACTCTGTGACGAATGAGCCCCGGCTTGCAACTCCGTCCGCGTTCGCGCCCGGGGTCCCGCGCAACGCGGACCTGCCGCTGGCCCCGCAGGCCAGCCCCGGCCGCGGGTCGGTCGCGTTCGACCTGCCCGGCGTGCTCGTCGGCACGGCCGAGTACGCGGAGGGCCCCACGGGGTGCACCGTGATCCACGTGCCGGCGGGTGCGCGCACGGCCGTGGACGCGCGCGGCGGCGCGGTCGGCATGAGCGGCGGGTACGACTACAACCACGCCATCTGCTTCGCCGGCGGCTCGGTGTACGGTCTGGCCGCCGCCGCGGGCGTGAGCGACGAGCTGCTGGCCCGCAGGGACAACCGGACCCGCTGGGACGACCTCCAGCTCGTGTCCGGCGCGGTGATCTACGACTTCTCGGCCAGGGAGACCGCCGTCTACCCGGACGGCGAGCTGGGCCGGGCCGCGCTCCGCAACGCCGTCGAAGGCGAGTTCCCGGTGGGCCGGTGCGGCGCGGGCCGCACGGCGAGCGCCGGGAAGGTGGACTTCGGCCGGGCGGAGTTCGCCGGCCAGGGTGCCGCGTTCGGCACGTTCGGCGAGGCGAAGGTGCTGGTGGCGACCGTGGTCAACGCCGTCGGCGCGGTCGTTGACCGGCAGGGCGGGATCGTGCGCGGCAACTACCACGCCGAGGACGGCGCCCGCCGCCACCCCGGCGCCGACTACGCCGCGATGGTCGGAGACCCGGCCCCGGCCGTCATGGGCAACACCACGCTGACCGTCATGGTGACGAACGTGAAGCTGACCGACATCGAGCTGCTCCAGGTGGGCCGCCAGGTGCACAGCTCCATGCACCGCGGCATCCAGCCGTTCCACACCATGAACGACGGCGACGTGCTGTTCGCGATGACCACGGACGAGGTGGACCTGGTGAGCGTCAAGCCCACCGGCTTCGGGACGCTCGCGTCGGAGCTCGCCTGGGACGCGATCCTGAGCGCGGTGGGGTAGCCCGATGCACGTCTTCCCCCGTTACGCCGCCAAGGAGCCGGCCCAGGCGGTCGAGCTGGTCAGGCGGAACCCGTTCGCCCTGGTCGTCAGCACGGTGGACGGCGTGCCGGTCGCCACGCACGTCCCCGTCATCCTCGAGGACGGCGTCCTCGAAGGCGGCGCGCTGCTCGGCCACATGGCCCGCGCCAACCCCCACTGGCGTTCCTTCGAGTCCTCGCCCGAGGTGCTCGTGGTCTTCTCCAGCGCGCACGGGTACGTCTCGCCCACCGTGTACGCGACCGACCCGGCCGTCCCGACCTGGGACTACGCGGCCGTGCACGTGACGGGACGGGTGGAACTGCTCGACGACGCGCTCGACGTGGTGGAGCGCACCGTCACGGCGCTGGAGTCGCTCCGCTCGCCCTCCTGGGAGCCGACCCCGGCGTCCAGGGAGAGGTTCGCGGCGCTCTTGCCCGGGGTAGTGGCTTTTCGGGTGCATGTGCATACCGAGAAGAGCATGTTCAAACTGAGCCAGGACATCGACGCCGAGCGGTACGCGCGCGTCCGCGCCTCGTTCGCGGCCGAGAACCCCAGGCTCGCCGACCTGATGGATGGTTCATGACTTTCCCCAGCTTCACGTCGACGCAGATTGACCCCCGAGCCCGTGGCAAAGAACTCGGCACGCAGCGGAGCAAGGCGATCCGTGCCAACCTCTCCGGCTACACCGACCTGTTCACCGTCGCGGGCGCCACCGCGACGCAGGTCCGTACGTGGGGCGAGCTGAGCCTGGAGCGCACCGCCGACTGGGCGCCGCACCTGGCGGAGGAGATCGCGGGGATCGCGCGCGGCGCCGGCCTGGAGCCCTGGCAGGTCGCCGTCGTCAACGCGCGCACGGAGATCCTGGCCGCCATCGACGCGACCGGCGAGGGGGAGTGCTCCACCTCCGTCGTGCTGCCCGGGGCGGGGGAGGCGCCGCGCACGGTGCAGACGTGGGACTGGCACGACCACCTGCGCGACGCGCCCATGCTCTGGGAGCTGGAGCCGCGTCCGGGGCACGTCGTGCGAACATTCACCGAGGCCGGGGCGCTGGCCAAGATCGGGGTGAACACGGGCGGGCTCGGCATCCACTTCAACATCCTGCGCCACGACTCCGACACGGCCGACCTCGGCGTGCCCGTCCACCTGATCGCCCGCAAAATCCTGGACGAGGCCACCACGGTGGAGGAGGCCGCCGACATCGCGCGCTCGGCCACCGTCTCCGCCTCGACCGTCATCACGGCCGTGACCTCGTCCGACGCGGCCTCGATCGAGATCTCCCCGGCCGGCGTCGCGGTCATACCGCCGGAGCCCGACGGCGTGCTGCAGCACTGCAACCACTTCCTCGACCCCGCGCTGGCCAAGGACGAGCGGCATTCCACCGACCGGCCCAGCACGTACGCCAGGTTCCAGCACCTGCGGGCCAACACCGAGGGTCTGAGCAGCGACGACCACACCAAGCGGGCGCTGGCCATGCTCAGCCACGGCCCCGAGGACGCGCCCGTCTGCGCCCACCCGGACCAGACGATGCCGATCAACCAGCGGTGGGAGACCGTCGCGACGATCGCGCTGGACCTTGTCGCCGCGCGGCTGCGGGTGCACCAGGGCGGGCCGTGCCAGGTCACCGAGGCGACCTGGCAGACATTCTGATCAGTGGAACGCGGCGATCCCGGTGAGCGCCTTGCCCAGGACCAGGGAGTGGATCTCGGACGTGCCCTCGTAGGTCAGCACCGACTCGAGGTTCACGGAGTGCCTGATCACCGGGTATTCGAGGGTGATGCCGCTCGCTCCGAGCAGCGTGCGGCACTTCCTGGCGATCTCCAGGGCCTCGCGCACGTTGTTCAGCTTGCCGGCGCTCACCTGCTCGGGGGTGATCGTCCCGGCCTCCTTCAGCCGGCCCAGGTGCACGGCGAGCAGCAGGCCCTTGCCCAGCTCCAGCGCCATGTCGGCGAGCTTCTCCTGGGTGAGCTGGAACGAGGCCAGCGGCCTGGCGAACACCTCGCGGTCACCTGCGTACGCGATGGCCGTCTCCAGGCAGTCGAGCGCCGCCCCCATCGCCCCGAACACGATCCCGAACCGCGCCTCGTTCAAACAGCCGAGCGGCCCCGACAGGCCCCGCGCGCCGGGCAGCATGGCCGCGTCCGGCAGGCGCACCCCGTCGAGCACCAGCTCGCTCGTCACGCTCGCGCGCAGCGAGATCTTGTGCTTGACGTCGTTCACGGTGAAGCCCGGGGTGCCCGCCGGGACCAGGAAGCCCCTGACGCCCTCGTCCGTACGCGCCCACACCACCGCCACGTCCGAGACCGAGCCGTTGGTGATCCACATCTTGGTGCCGTTCAGCACCCAGTCGCCGCCCTCGCGCTTGGCCGTGGTCCGCATGCCCGCCGGGTCGGAGCCGAAGTCGGGCTCGGTCAGGCCGAAGCAGCCGATGCGCTCGCCGGCCGCCATCGCGGGCAGCCACTCCTGCTTCTGCTCCTCGCTGCCGTACTTCCAGATGGCGTACATCGCGAGGGAGCCCTGCACCGAGACCAGGCTGCGCAGCCCGGAGTCGGCCGCCTCCAGCTCCAGGCAGGCCAGCCCGTACGAGACCGCGCCCATGCCCGCGCAGCCGTACCCCTCCAGGTGCATGCCGAGCACGCCCAGCGAGCCGAGCGTGCGGGCCAGCTCGCGGGCCGGCAGCTCGCCGGTCTCGAACCACTCCGCGACGTTCGGGCGGATCTCCCGGTCGCAGACGCGCCTGACCGTGTTCCTGATCTCGCGCTCCTCCTCGGTGAGCAGCGTGTCGATGGCGAAGAGCGCGGTCGGGGTGATCATCGGATGGCCTCCGTATTTTGGATCCAATATTGAAAATCCAATATTGCACAGTTAGGGTTCGTTGACCATGGACCTTCTGAATCTCATCGGCGGCCGCTGGGTCGAGGGCGACGGCGAGGAGTTCGCCGACACCAACCCGGCCCGGCCCAGCGAAGTGGTCGCGCGGGGGCGTTTCGCCTCCGCCGCCGAGGTGGAGCGGGCCGTCGCCGCGGCCCGTGCGGCCGCGCCGGAGTGGGCGGCGACGCCCCACCACGCCCGCGCGGCGGTGCTCGTGGCCGCCGCCGACCTGGTGGACGCCGCCGCCGAGGAGTGGGGCGCCGAGCTGGCCCGCGAGGAGGGCAAGACGCTGCCCGAGGCGGTCGCCGAGGTACGGGGCTCGGCCCGGATCCTGCGCTACTACGCGGGCGAGGCCGACCGGGAGAGCGGCGAGATCTTCGCCTCCCCGCGGCCCGGCGAGAACGTCCTCGTGGTCCGCAAGCCGATCGGCGTGGCCGGGCTGATCACGCCGTTCAACTTCCCGATCGTCATCCCCGCCTGGAAGATCGCCCCCGCGCTCAGCTACGGCAACACCGTCGTGTGGAAGCCGTCGTCGCTGGTGCCGCTGCTGGCCTACCGGCTGGCGCAGGCGCTGACCTCGGCGGGGCTGCCGGACGGCGTGCTCAACCTCGTGTACGGCGAGGCCGAGGCCGGCTCGGCCATCGTGGACCACCCCGGCGTGGACGCGATCTCGTTCACCGGTTCCACGGCGGTCGGGCGGGCCGTGATCGCGCGCTGCGGCGAGCTGGGCAAGCCGGTGCAGACGGAGATGGGCGGCAAGAACGCCTCCGTCGTGCTCGCCGACGCCGACCTCGACCACGCGGCCGAGCAGGTCTGCCTCGGCGCGTTCCGCTCCACGGGCCAGAAGTGCACGGCCACCTCGCGGCTCATCGTGGCCTCCCCGGTCGCGGACGAACTGCTGGAGCGGGTGGCCGAACGGGCCGCGCGCCTCGTGGTCGGCGACCCCCTGTCGCCCGGCGTCGAGATGGGCCCGCTGGTCAGCTCGGCCGCCCGGGACCGGGTGACGTCCGGGGTGGCGCGGGCCGTGGACGAGGGGGCCAAGCCGCTGGCGGGCTCCTCCCCGTACGACGGCGAGGGCTGGTTCGTACCGCCGACCGTGCTCGACCTGCCGGGGACCGGGGTGGACTTCTGGCGTACCGAGCTGTTCGGGCCCGTGGTGGGCGTGGTGCGGGCGTCGGGGACCGAGGAGGCGCTGGGGCTGGCCAACCTCAGCGACCACGGCCTGTCGGCGGCCATCTTCACCAGGGACCTGGGGGTGGCCCTGCAGGCGGTCGATCGGCTGGACGTCGGCGTGCTGCACATCAACTCCGAGTCGGCCGGGACCTTCCCGTACGTGCCGTTCGGCGGGGTCAAGCAGAGCGGGTTCGGGCCCAAGGAGCAGGGGCGGGCGGCCCGCGAGTTCTTCACCCACACGATGACCGTCTACCTGGGGGCGCCGGCGTGAGTGGTGCGCTGTCGGGGCTCTTGGTGGCGGACTTCAGCCGGGTGCTGGCGGGGCCGTACGCCACGATGCTGCTGGCCGATCTGGGCGCCGAGGTGGTCAAGGTGGAGCGGCCGGGCGCGGGGGACGACACCCGCGCCTGGGGACCGCCGTACGCGCCCGACGGCGAGGCCACGTACTTCCTCGGCGTCAACCGCAACAAGCGCTCGATCGCCCTCGACCTGCGCGCGGACGTCGAGGTCGCCCGGGCGCTGGCCGCCCGGGCGGACGTGGTGGTCGAGAACTTCCGGCCCGGCACGATGGACCGGCTCGGGCTCGGCTACCCCTCGCTGCGCGAGCTCAACCCCGGGCTGGTGTACTGCTCGATCACCGGGTTCGGGTCGGGACCCGGGGCCGGGCTGCCCGGCTACGACCTGATCGCGCAGGCGGTGGGCGGGCTGATGAGCGTCACGGGCGAGCCCGGCGGGCCCGGGACGAAGGCCGGCGTGGCGCTGGTGGACGTGATCACCGGCCTGCACGCCGGGCTGGGCATCCTGGCCGCGCTCCGCCACCGCGACAGCACCGGCGAGGGGCAGCACGTCGAGGTCTCGCTGCTGTCGTCCCTCCTGTCGGCGCTCACCAACCACGCCTCCGCCTACGCCGCCGCCGGAGTGGTGCCCCAGGCGATGGGCAACCGGCATCCCAGCATCGTCCCGTACGAGGTATTCGAGGCCGCCGACCGCCCGATCGTGATCGCGGCCGGCAACGACCGCCAGTTCCAGGCCCTCTGCGGGGCGCTGGACCGCCCGGACCTCGCCGGGGATCCCCGCTACGCCACCAACGCGGACCGGGTCGCCGGTCGCATCGGGCTCGTCGCCGAGCTCAACGCGGCGCTGGCGGCCCGTACGGCCGACGAGTGGTTCGAGACGCTCACCGCCGCCGGGGTGCCCTGCGGCCCGATCAACGACCTGGCCGCCGCCTTCGCCCTGGCCGACGACCTCGGCCTGGAGCCCTCCGTACGGCTCGACGGCGTCGGCCAGGTCGCGAACCCCCTGCGGCTCAGCGCCACCCCGCCCTCCTACCGCCACCGGCCGCCCCGGCTGGGGGAGGACGAGGAATGGGTTCGTGAGATATTGGGGCGATGAGTTCGGACGAGGCACGACGCAGGCCGCCGACGGCCCAGCAGTTCGTGCTGGGCGAGCTCCGCCTTGCCATCACCACCGGGCGCCTGCGCCCCGGCGCCCCCATCCGGCAGGACGCGCTGGCCGAGGAGCTGCAGGTCAGCCGCGTCCCCCTGCGCGAGGCGCTCAAGACGCTCGAAGGCGAGGGCCTGGTCACCTACAAGGCGCACAAGGGCTACTGCGTCGCCATGCTCTCCCTCGACGACCTGCGCGAGGTCTACCGCATCCGTGAGCTGCTGGAGGAGGAGGCCGTCCGGCGGGCCGTCGAGCGGCTCACGGACGACGACCTCTCCCGGCTGGAGTCGGCCCAGGAGGAGGTCGAGCGGGCCGCCGCGGCGGGCGACGTGCTGGCCATGGCGACGGCCAACCGGCTGTTCCACATGACGCTGTTCGACTGCGCGGGCATGCCCCGGCTGGTCCGCCTGATCAGGACCCTGTGGGACACCACGGACGCCTACCGGTCGATGTACTACGGCGACGCGGGCAACCGGGAGCGGGTCGTCAAGGAGCACCGCGCCACCCTCGACGCCCTGCGCCGCCTCGCCGCCGACGAGGCGGTGACGACCCTCGACATCCATCGCGCCCACGCGGTCGCCGAGCTGGAGTCACTCCTCGACCACCCCGCCTGATCGGGGGAGCCGGAGCGCTTACGGTGCGCAGTGGTCGCGGCAGCCGCCGAAGCGCGCCAGGTCCGGCTTCGCGAACGCCGTCCCCGCGCTGCCGGCCAGCGCCTCCGTCATCGAGGACTTCCAGATCGGGCCGGGGATCGACGTGCCCTCGACGTGCCGGTAGCGACGGCCGCCGATGGTGATGTCCGACAGCTTGTGCTTGAGCGCGCCGCGCGGGTCGCCGAGCGAAACGGCGGAGGCCAGGTCGGGGGTGTAGCCGGCGTACGAGGCGCTGGAGAACTCGTCAGTGGTGCCCTCCATGCCCGCCGCGTCCCGGCCGAGCCCCTTGAGCGGGCCCTTGGCCAGCGCCTCCGCCAGCACGCCGGTCACCGCGTCGGCGACCGCGGGCTCCAGCGCCTCCTGGCACCGCGCCGGGAAGGAACGTACGACGCCCGAGTCGCCGCGCACCTCCGTGACCAGCCGCGGCTCGCACCGCCTGCCGTGCGCCGCGAGGGTGGCGTACGAGCCGGCGAGCGAGACCGGGTCCACCTCGTTGATCCCCAACGGGAACGTCTCGAATTCCTGGAATGGCAGGCCGTCGGCCCGCTTGAGCCCGAGGCGGTTGGCCGCCTGCACGCTTTCGCACAGGCCGACCTTCTCCGTCAGCTTGATGAAGAACGTGTGCTCGGCGGTCCGGGTGCCCGAGCGCAGGGTCGTGAACGCGCCGTGGTCGCGCTGCCTGTTGAGGATCGAGAATGACGGCTCGGCGACGTTCTGACCTTTGCAGTTCTTGAACGCGTGGTAGTTCGCCGCCCGATACTGGCTGAGGTAAGGGAATCCGTCGTCGTAACGCATGCCGCTCCCCAGCGCGGCCGTCAGCGTGTACACCATCGCCGTGGTGCCCTGCTGGAAGCCGAACCGGCCGCCGGGCAGATTGCTGCCGGGCCCGAGCGCCCGGCTGGCGGCCAGGGCCCTGATCTCGCCGGTGCCCGGCACGATCATGGCCTGGGCGGCGACCGGCGCGTCCTCGCGGCGCACGTACCGGTCGATGCCCTGCTGGGCGGCGCGCTGCACGCGCTGGTCGATCGCCGTCACGATGGTCAGGCCGCCGCGGCGGAGCAGGTCCTCGTCGAGCTCCTCCTTCGCCTGAGTGCAGACGTACGGGTAGCGGCCGGCCGAGCAGTCGCCGGTGAGCTCCTCCAGGACCGCGCCCTGGGCGTCCACCAGCACGTTGGGACGCACGACCACGGGCGCGACCGTCAGGCGATCACGCGGCGGCGGGGTCTCGCCGCCGCGCAGTAACAGGAAGCCGCCGGCCAGAAGCGCCCCCACCCCCACGGCGGCCACGACGACGCGGAGCGGTTTCATGGCTCACCTCGGGGGCTCGCGGATCTTCAGGGACAACCCGCATTATGAGCCCTCATGACTGCAAAGAGCCCCAGAAGGCGCAATTGCTGGCGCCGGCAGTGTCGGTCAGGTGGATGCCGCCGCGCCCCGGAGCCAGGCTGAGCACGTCGCCGGAGCCGCTGAAGCGCGGCCAGCGCGGGACCCAGGGGGCGTTCGGGTGGCCGTCGCGGGCGAACGACGTCCAGTAGCCGATCATGGCGTTCGACAGCTTCTCCTGCTCGGCGTTGAGCCGGCCGAGCAGGCCGGGGAACAGGTAGACCAGCTCCGTCGCGTGCTCGGCGCCCTCCTCGAAACCGGGCACGTCCATCAGCGGCGGCGCGGCGCGGTCGGCGAACTGGTAGGCGTAGACCTCGACCCCGGCCCGGGAGAGCAGGCCGAAGGCGTCCTGGTGCGTGCAGGTGGCGAGCGGGCCGGTGCCGTGGGTCAGCATGGTGGCCAGCCCGATCCGCAGGTCGGGGCCGGTGGCGGGATAGCGGGCCAGGACCTGGCCGGCGTTGGCCCCGTACGTGGCGCGCACGAACTGCTCGTATTGCGCCTGCGTGATCGGCTTCGGGTAGGTCAGGCCGGCGTACAGGCGCATCTCGTCGAGCGTGTTGCCGTGCATGACGGGCACGCGGTTGATCCGGCCGCTCTCGATCGCCGCGCGGGGCTGCAGCGGCAGCACATGGTCGCCGCCCGCGACCGGGTACGGGTTGTGGCCCCGGAACGCCTCCAGCAGCGTCTTGACCGGCAGCGCCCGCAGGCAGGCGGCGGCCCCCGCGGCACAGCCCACGGCCGCGGCGAACCTGGCCCCCTCGGCCTCGGCCTGCTCCTCGGTGCGGGTGGGGGAAGAGCAGCTGAAGCTCTGCACGATCGCCTTGTCGAACAGCCCGGCGGCGGTGGGCGAGGCCAGGCCGGCGCAGATGTCGGCGGCTCCGGCGGACTCCCCGAACACCGTCACGTTGCGGGGGTCGCCGCCGAACGCCGCGATGTTGCGCCGCACCCAGCGCAGCGCCGCCTGCTGGTCGAGCAGCCCGTAATTGCCGCTCTGGTAGCGCTCGCCCGTCTCCAGCGCGGGGTGCGCCAGCCAGCCGAGCGCGCCGAGCCGGTAGTTGACGCTCACGACCACGACGCCGCCCCGGGTCGCCATCCTGGTCAGGTCGTAGAAGGCGGGGTTGCCGCCGGCGTTGCCGCCGCCGTGCAGCCACACCATGACCGGCCGGTCGCGGCCCCTGCGCGGCGCGGTGACGTTGAGGTAGAGGCAGTCCTCGCCGTACGACGTCTTGCCGCCGTAGGGCTCGGCGAGCTGCGCGCACTGGCTGCCGAAGGCCGTCGCGTCGCGGACGTCCGTCCACGGCTTGGCCGGCTGCGGCGGCCGCCATCGGAGCGGGCCCGTGGGCGGCTGGGCATACGGGATGCCGCGGAAGGCCCGGTGGTCCTTGCGCACCTCGCCTTTGACCATGCCCTTGTCGGTGCGCACCAGCGCGGACGGGGCCGACTCGGCGGCGACGGGAGTGGTGGTCATGACCAGGGAGAGTGCCGCCGCTGCGGCGCGAACGAGTCTCACTGGGCCCCCTATTGTTACCGTACGTAATCTTTCCGTTCCTGAACGTACACGATGAGGGGGTGTGGAACTACTGATTTATTCGCCCGGCCAGGTCGACCACGGTGCCCACGACCTCGTCGCCGGCCAGCATGACCAGGTCGTTGTGGCCCGCCCCGGCGACCTCGACGGTCGTGGCCCGCTCTCCCGCCGCCTCGGCGACCGCCCTGCTGAGCCGCGGGGGCACGATCGTGTCGCGGGTGCCGTACACGACGACGACCGGCGCCCGCACCCGCCGGATGCTCTCCGCGACCGGGAAGCGGTCCCGCAGCAGCGTCCTGACCGGCAGGAACGGGTAGTTGGCCCGCCCGGCGGCGGCCAGGTCGGTGAACGGCGAACGCAGCACCATGCCGTCGGGCGGGCGCTCCAGGGCGAGCCGGGTGACCACGGCCGCGCCCAGGCTCTCGCCGAAGTAGATGACGCGGGTGTCGCCGAGGTGGTCGCGGGCGGCCAGGGCGTCCTGGCGCAGCCCCTCCTCCGTCGGGGTGCCGGGGTTGCCGCCGTAGCCGCGGTAGTCCATGAGGAGCACCGCGAACCCGTGCTCCGACAGCGCGCGGGCCAAGGGGGCGCGGTCGCGCCGGTTGCCCCCGTTCCCGCCCGCGATCAGGACGGTCACGCCGCGGGTGCCGGGGACGTACCAGGCCGCGAGCCGGAGCCCGTCGCCGGTCGTGAACGTGACGTCCCGCGCGCCCGGGACGACCTCGGCGGCGGGCGGCACGGGCGCGCTGTCGGGCAGGTAGATCAGCCGCCGCTGGAACACCCACAGCAGGGCGAGCAGCAGGAGCAGCACCGCGACCACCACGAGAGCGGCGCGCGTCAGCGTGGTCACCCTGCCACTATGCAACGCCGCCCGCCCCGAAGCGGCCCCGACTCAGCCGGAGACGACGCGGCCCGCCTGGACGACGTGCCTGAAGTGGGCGGGGTCCGCGAGGACGCCGATGTCGGCCAGCGGATCGCCGTCGAGCACGAGCAGGTCCGCGTGCGCCCCCACGGCCAGCGTGCCGACCTCGCCCGCCATACCGACCAGCTCCGCAGCCCCGGTCGTCGCGGCCCGCAGCACGTCGATCGGCTGCTGCACCTCCCGCCGCAGCCGGAACTCGTGGTTCTGGTGCCGGTGCATGCCGCCGAGCAGGTCGGTCCCGTACGCCAGCCGCACCCCGCCCCGCGCGGCCCGCTCCAGCGCGACCAGCCCGGCCTCGAGCACCTCGTCCACCTTGCGCCAGCTCCGCTCGGGTAGCCCGAACGTGAGCCCTTCCTCCTTGAGCGCCCAGTACGTCACCAGCGTCGGCACCAGGAACGCGTCGTGCCGCCGGAACAGCTCCACGCTCGTGTCGTCGATCAGGTTCCCGTGCTCGATCGAGCGCACCCCGGCCTCGAGCGCCCGGTTGACGGCCCGGGCGGTGTAGGCGTGCGCGGCGACGTACCGGTTGGCCGCCTCGGCCTCCTCGACGACCGCGCGCAGTTCGTCCATGGAGTACTGGGTCGAGTCGATGCGGTCGGTCGGGGAGGCCACGCCGCCGGAGGCCATGACCTTGATGTGGTGCGCGCCCTTGCGCAGCTCGTCGCGGGCGGCGACGCGGACGGCGTCGACCCCGTCGGCCACGCGGCCGACGCCGGCGCAGCAGGGGTGGTCGTCCTGCTGGTGCTCGCCCCGGCCGCGGAAGTCGGCGTGGCCGCCGGTCTGGCTCAGCCCCTTGCCGCAGAACAGCAGCCGTGGTCCCCGGATCAGCCCCTCCGCCTGCGCGTCGGCCAGCCCGAAGTCGGCGCCGGACGCGTCGCGCACCGTGGTGAAGCCCCGGTCGAGCATCCCGCCCATGATCTGGGCGCTGTGCGCGGCGACGTAGGAGGGGGACATGGAGCCGAGCGTGCCGAGGTTCGCGGTGGAGGCGGTGACGTGCACGTGCGCGTCGATCAGCCCCGGCACCACGTGCGCACCGGCGAGGTCGATCACCCGCGTGCCGTCCGGCGCGCTCAGCCGGGGTCCCGTCTCGGCGACCCGGCCGTCCGCGCAGCGCAGGTCGCCCTCGGCGTACTCGCCGCTCGTCACGTCCAGGATCAGAGCGTTACGCAGCAGCAGGCTCATGCGGCACCTCCGCGCGCTGCCGACGACCGAAGCGCCGGGACGGCGAGCGGCGCGAGCGAGCGCGCCACGGCCACCGACTCCTCGTCGTAGCTTCCCTCGGCGTCGAGGATGTTCAGCACACCGAGCACCTCCCCCTGGTCGACCACCGGGACGTTGATGATCGTCCCGCAGCCCAGGCTCTCGATCAGCTCGTGGTCGGCGAAGATCTCCCGTACCGCGGCCCGGTCCTTGCCGAAGTACGGCTCCCGGCCCTCGATGCACCGCGCCAGCCAGCCCTGGGCGACCTCCACGGTCTTCTCCCCGCCCACCGGATACTGCTCGGGATGGCTGGTGTGGACGCGGCGCAGCGCACGCCGTTCCGGCACCCAGGCCAGGACCGTGAACAGCCGCACTCCCACCTCCCGCCGCACGGTCTCTTCAAGCTCGCTCAATCCGGTCATTTGCTCGCCTCCTTGGCGGGTTCCGTCAGCTCCTCAAGTGATCTCCCGGCCGTGGCCAGGCCGAACACGACCACGCACACCACCCCGACCACCAGCACCGCCGTCGTCAGGCCGAACACGCCGCCGAAGCCGAGGCTCGCCGCCGACAGCCCGATGATCGTCGGGGCCAGGATGCTGCCGACCCGCCCGAACGCGCTCGACAGGCCCGTTCCGGTGGCGCGGATCCAGGTGGGGAAGACCTCGGGCGTGTACGAGTAGACGCCCGCGTACGTGCCGTTCAGGAAGAACGACAGCACCGCGCCCGCGAGCGTGATCGTGGCGGGCGTGTCCATCTGCGACAGCCAGAACGCGCTGACCGCCGAGCCGGACAGGTAGATCGCGATGGTGTTCTTGCGGTCGAGCCGCTCCGACAGCCAGGCCGCGGAGAAGTAGCCGGGGACCTGCGCCAGGTAGATGATGATCGAGAACTCGAAGCTCTTGGTCACCGTGATGCCGCGCTGCACGAGCAGGGTGGGGATCCACGAGAAGAACCCGTAGTACGAGAACGTGATCACGAACCAGATCAGCCACGTCACAGCCGTCCGCCTGGCCATGACCGGGCTCCACAGGAACCGGAGCGCGCTGAGCAGGTTGACCCCGGCCGTCTTGGTGGCCGTGTTGGTGGTGGCCGGCTGGGCGGCCGACTCGGGCACCGGAGGGAGCGGCTGTCCGGTGGCCCGCTCGACGCGGCGTTCGAGGTCGGCGACCACCGCCTCGGCCTCGTCCACGCGGCCGTTCTGCAGCAGGAAGCGCGGTGATTCCGGCAGCGAGCGGCGCCACCACAGCAGCATGACGATCGGCAGCGCGGTGATCACCTGCGCGATCCGCCAGCCGTCGTCCATCGTCGGCACCACGAAGCGGCCGATCAGCGCCGCCATCACGAACCCGAACGAGAAGAACCCGGCCAGCGCGCCGATGAACCAT
This sequence comes from Nonomuraea sp. NPDC051941, assembly GCF_044593615.1. NCBI lineage: Bacteria > Bacillati > Actinomycetota > Actinomycetes > Streptosporangiales > Streptosporangiaceae > Nonomuraea > Nonomuraea sp. NPDC051941. The sequence goes on along the minus strand of NZ_JBIUCF010000018.1, from coordinate 123,237 downwards.
CCGCGCCGCTTCGCCGGCACGAACTCCGACAGGAACGGTGCGATGATCGCGCTCTCCGCGCCCGCGCCGGCCCCGGCCAGCACCCGGGAGCCCAGGAAGACCTCATAATTCGGGGCGAACGCGGCGACCACGGAGAAGGCGGCGTAGAAGGCGAGCGCGTACATCATGACCTTCTTGCGGCCGATACGGTCGCCGAGCAGGCCCGCGACGGTCGCGCCGAACAGGAACCCGAACGGCGTCGCGGACCCGATGAGGCCGAGCTGGCCGTTGGACAGGCCCCAGGCGTCCTGCGCGCTGGGGAGCAAGAATGCCACGACGGCCGAGTCCATGCCGTCGAAGGTGTAGCCGAGGCCGCCGATGAGGAGGAGCAGGTAGTGAGGGCGGCTCAGAGGGAGCCGGTCCAGACGGGCCAACAGGGTCATTGAACAACACCTTCCCGAGGTCATGGCCCCTTCAGGTTGATTGCGCAGCAACATATAGTGCGAAATATCCGAAATGCAATGGTCTTTGCAGAATGGCAGTGGAGAGGGACACGGTGACAGAGCAGGCCGCGGACAGCTTCGAGGAGTGGTTGCGGACCCGGGTGCCCCCGCGCGGGCTGCGCGGCAAGGCGGCCGCGGTGCTGGAGATCCTGCTCTCCCAGCCGCGGCGGGCGTCGTTCGAGTCCGCGGCCGAGCTGGCGCAGGTCACGGGGGTGAACGTGGCGACCGTGACGCGTACGGCGCAGGCGCTCGGGTTCGCCGGGTGGCCGGCGCTCCAGCAGGAGCTGCGGGCGCGCTACCTGTCCTCGCTGAGCGCCGGCCAGGTGGCCGCCGAGCACCGTGGCACCGGCTCGCCCAGCTCCCGCTCGCTCCGGCGCGACCTGGACAGCCTCGCGCTGCTGAACCGCCGCCTCGACGAGGGCGTCCTGCTCACGATCGCCGAGGCCGTCGCCGCGGCGGGCCGTACCGTGATCGTCGCCGACGGCAGCTACGCAGCCGTCGGGCTGGCCCTGGCCCACAACGCCCGCCTGGCGGGCTATCCCGTCACGGCCGTGACCAACGGCGACGCGGAGCTGGCCAACGCGGTGGCCGCGCTCGGCGTGGGGGACGTGCTGGTGGCGATCAGCTTCTGGCGCCTGTACGAGAGCACGGTCCTGGCCGCGAACGTGGCCCGCTCGCGCGGGGTGCGGGTGTTCGCCCTCACGGACGCGGCCAGTCCCGCGCTGGCCGAGGCGGCCGAGGAGGTGGTCATGGTGCCCGCGGAGGGGGAGGCGTTCTTCCCGTCGCTGACGGCGGGCATGGCGGTCGCCCAGGCCCTGGTCACCCAGCTCGCCGCCGTGGACCCGGCCCGTACGGGCACCTCGATCGAGGCGGCGGAGGCCATGTGGACGCGCTTCGGCCTGCTGCACCGCCGCCCGGCCACCCCTACGCCCCCCAGTCCGCCGAGGCCTTAGTTATGTGAGCCTTGCCTATTCGAGAATGCCTGTAACAAAATCGGTTCCAGGCGGAAACCCTCGAAGCGCGGAGGCTCACACATGACGATCACCGCCGAACCGGCGGCCCCCGTGGCGTCCCCGCCCGAGGACGGCGGGCCCGCTCCCGACCGCGCCGCATTACTGGCGCTGCTCGCCCCCATCCGCCCGAGGCTGGTCGCCGCCGCCGTGCTCCAGGTGGTGTACGCCGTCTCGGCGCTCGTGCCGTTCGTGTGCGTGGCCGAGCTGGCCCGGGTGCTGCTGAGCCCGGACCCCGAGGCCGGCCGGGTCTGGCTGATCGCCGGGATCGCGGTGGCCGGGCTGCTGGTCAGGTTCACGTCGTTCGGCCTGGCCGGGGCGATCACCCACTTCGCGGACGCCGACCTGCAGCTCCACCTGCGCCGCCGGATGGCCGCGCACCTGTCGCGGGTGCCGCTGGGCTGGTTCGGCGAGCGCAACTCGGGCCAGGTCAAGAAGGTCCTGCAGGACGACGTGCGCGAGATGCACCACCTCGTCGCGCATGCCCTGCTCGACCTGCTCGCCGCCGTGGTGACCCCGCTGGCCGCGCTCGCCTACCTGCTGTACGTCGACTGGCGGCTCACGCTCGTCGTGCTCATCCCCGTGCCGCTGTTCGCCGTCGCGTTCGCGGTCATGATGCGCGGCTACGACGAGCAGATGCGGCGCTGGAGCGAGGCGAACACCAGGATCAGCGCGGCCGTGGTCGAGTTCGTGCAGGGGATCGCGGTGATCAAGACGTTCGGGCAGGCCAGACGCTCCTACCGGCGCTTCGCCGAGGCCGCCGACGACTTCGCCGAGTTCTTCGGCGCCTGGGTGCGGCCCATGCTCAGGCTCAGCGGCGTCTCGAACGCGCTCATCTCGCCCCCGACCATGCTGCTCGTGGCCACCGCGGGAGGCGTCGTGTTCGCCGCGAACGGCTGGCTGGCGCCGGTGGACGTGCTGCCGTTCGTGCTGGTCGGGGTGGCGCTGACGGCGCCGTTCCTCACCCTGGACATGGGCTCGATGCGGCTGCGGCGCGCGGCCGAGTCGGCCGGGCGGGTGGCCGCGCTGCTGGCGACGCCGCCGCTGCCCGAGCCCGCCGAGCCGACCCGCCCGCAGGGCCGCCGGGTGGAGTTCCACGACGTGTCGTTCTCGTACGACGGGAGCACGCCGGTGCTGCGCGGGGTGGACCTGACGCTGGCGCCCGGCACCGTGACCGCGCTGGTCGGGCCGTCGGGCTCGGGCAAGTCCACGCTGGCCAAGCTGCTGCCCCGCTTCTACGACCCCGGCTCGGGCCAGGTGACGGTGGGCGGCGTGGACGTGCGCGACATCGGCTCCGCCGAGCTGTACCACCACGTCGGCTTCGTCCTCCAGGACGTGCAGCTCCTGCGCGCGTCCGTCGCGGACAACATCGCGCTCGGCCGCCCCGATGCGGGGCGCGAGGAGGTCGAGCGGATGGCCCGCGCGGCCCAGATCCACGACCGGATAACGGAGCTGCCGCGCGGCTACGACTCGGTGATCGGGGAGGACGCCCACCTGTCGGGCGGCGAGGCGCAGCGCGTGTCGATCGCCCGCGCCCTGCTGGCCGACGCGCCGATCCTGGTGCTGGACGAGGCCACCGCGTTCGCCGACCCGGAGTCGGAGTCGGCCATCCAGGACGCGCTGTCCACGCTGGTGGCCGGGCGCACGCTGCTGGTCATCGCCCACCGGCTGGGCACGATCACCGGCGCCGACCAGATCGCGGTGCTCGACGGCGGCCGGATCGTCGAGCGCGGCACCCATGACGAGCTCCGCGCGGCCGGCGGGCTCTACACCCGGCTGTGGGCGGCCCACGTACGCGACGACGATCGGGATTGGACCCGGGCATGATCGGAGAACTGGGCGCCGTACTCGGCCCCGAGCACGGGGCGCGCCTGCGCCGCAGCCTGCTCGCGATGATCGTGTACGGCGTGCTGCAGGGCGCGTCGTTCGCGATGCTCGTGCCGGTGCTGCGCGCGCTGCTGTCCGGCGAGGCGGCCGGACCGTGGCTCGCGGCCTTCGCCGCCGTGGTCGCGGCCACCGCCGTCGCCTCCTACCAGCAGTCGCAGTACGGCTACGCGGTCGGCCTGGCCGCCCTGCGCACGCTCTACCACCGGATGGGCGACCACGTGGCCGGGCTGCCGGTCGGCTGGTTCAGCGCCGACCGGGTGGGCCGGCTCGGGCAGCTCGCGGGCAAGGGCGTCATGGACGTGATGAGCGTGCCCGCCCACCTGCTCCAGGTCGTGGTGACCTCGGTGACCGCGCCGGCGACCGTGCTGGTGTGCATGTTCGTGTTCGACTGGCGGCTGGGGCTGGCGGCCCTGGTCACGGCGCCGTTCCTGTGGCTGGCGTTCCGCTGGACGCAGACCCTGGTGCAGCGCAGCGACACCGCGATGGACGACGCGGGGGCCGAGGGGGCCGACCGCGTGGTGGAGTTCGCCCGGCAGCAGGCGTCCCTGCGGGCGTTCGGGCGCACGGCGGACGGCTACGACCTGCTCGACGACGCGCTGGTGCGGCAGCGGTCGGCGCTGCGGGGCCTGCTGCGGACCACGCTGCCCGGCCTCGGAACGGTCGCGCTGACCGTGCAGCTCGCCTTCACCGCGATCCTGCTGGTGGGCTGCTCGCTGGCGCTCGGCGGCGTGGTGGACGTGCCGGAGCTGGTCGGGGTGCTGGTCCTGGCCGTGCGGTTCACCGAACCGCTGCTCGCCGCCGCCGACGTGGGCGGCGAGCTGCGCATGGCACGCGGCGCGCTGCGGCGCATCCGCGACGTCCTGACCACGCCGCCGCTGCCGTCCGGCGGGACGGCGCGGGCCGGTGAGCCGTCGATCGAGCTGGACGGGGTGAGCTTCGCCTACGACGAGCGGCCGCTGCTGCGGGACGTGAGCTTCACCGTCGCGCCCCGCACGGTGACCGCGCTGGTCGGGCCCTCCGGGTCCGGCAAGACCACGCTCACCCGTCTCATCGCCCGCTTCTGGGACGCCTCCGCCGGGTCGGTCCGGGTCTGCGGGAACGACGTGCGCGACTACCCGCCCGAGGACCTGATGGCCCAGCTGTCGATCGTGTTCCAGGACGTGTACCTGTTCGAGGGCACGCTGGAGGACAACATCCGGCTGGGGCGGCCGGACGCCACGGACGAGGAGGTCCGCGAGGCGGGCCGGCTGGCGCGCGTCGAGGAGATCGCCGCGCGGCTGCCCGGCGGCTGGCAGGCGAGGGTCGGCGAGGCCGGGGCGACCCTCTCCGGCGGCGAGCGCCAGCGGGTGTCCATCGCCCGCGCGATCCTCAAGGACGCGCCGATCGTGCTGCTGGACGAGGCCACCGCCGCGCTGGACCCGGAGAACGAGTCCGCTCTGATGGACGCGCTGGCCACGCTCGCCCGCGACCGGACGCTGCTGGTGATCGCGCACCGGCTGACCACGATCGCCGCCGCCGACCAGATCGTCATGCTGGAGGGCGGCGTGATCGCCGAGCGCGGCACCCACCAGGAGTTGCTGGACGCGGGTGGCCGGTACGCTGCGTTCTGGGAAGAACGCGCGCGGGCCCGCGGCTGGCGCCTCGTACGCGCCTGACCGGTGGACGGCCGGCGCGACGTGATCGACGGCAGTAGGGGGCTCGATGGGTGAGGAGACGACGGCGCGGGAGTGGCGCGTGCTGGGCCGCCCGCGGGGCCGCCCGCCGCGCATCACCCGGCCCGACATCGCCGACGCCGCGCTGGCCGTCGGGTTCGACAACCTGACCCTGGCCACCGTGGCCGACCGCCTCCGGGTTGCCCACTCGGCCCTCTACCGCCACGTGGCCGACCGCGAGGAGCTGGTCATCGTGGCCATCAACCGTGCGATCGGCAAGGCGGACTGGCCGGAGCCGACCGGCGAGTGGCGCTCGGACCTGGAGGCGCAGGCCGGGGCGCTGTGGGCGCTGCTGGAGGCGCATCCCGGCCTGATCAAGGAATTCCTCAAGCTCAAGCGCTTCCCCGACGAGGTGATGCACCGCTTTGGCGCGGCCGTCCAGCGCCTGATCGGCTACGGCTTCGCGGTGGAGGACGCGTTCCTCGCCGTCGACACCGTCTTCGACCTGGCGATCGACGTCTTCGGCAGGGGCCAGCAACTGGACGCGCCCGCGGGCAGCTCCGCCGGCACGGCCAAGGTCCGCGACAGCTCGGCCGACGCCTGGGCCGAGGCGGTCGGCCCGGAGGTGGCGCCCGCCATGCGGCGGGCGCTGTCGGAGCCGGCCTCCGTGTGGTTCAACCGCAAGCTCGGCCTCGTCCTGGACGGCATCGCGGCCGGCCTGGCCCCCTAGGAGTCACAACCAGCTGGCGCGGACACCGGTGGCCGACGCGTCGTCCGGCGGGGTCGCGAGGGCGCCGGAGTGGACGCCGTCGAGCAGGCGGGCGACGGTCTCGACGATCTCCTCGGCACGCTCCCGCAGGCCGGCCACGTCCGCCGGGCTCACCTCGCCGCGGTCCACCCCGACCTCGTCGAGCACGCCCTCCAGGTCGGCCAGCCGTCCACTCAGCCACTTCAGCGGTTCGCCGGAGAGCTCCTTGTCGAACACCCGCCTCCCCGGTTCCCACCCGTCGATGCCGGGGTGATGGTGGGTGCGGTCGAAGCTGCCGGGCGTGCTGTTGACCGACTCCAGCAGGTCCACCCGCCACAGGGGGCGTTCGACGGTGATGGGCCGGGCCGAGTAGATCGACCCGTTCAGCTCGCCGGGATGCAGCTTCCGCAGCTCCAGGCGTACGCCGCGCTCGGCGCCCTCCTGTCCCCTGATCGGGTCGGGGTCGACGAAGTAGATGTCGCTCACCGCGACGCCGATCCGTTCGAAGCCGAAGACATAGAGCATGGGGAACCACTCCTTCATGAAAGCCGGGAGTCGGGACCTTCATGGACGTACCCACTTGAAGCCCGGGCGATCGCTCAGTGGAGCCGGTAGCCGATCTGCCCCGCCGGTTCGGCCGGGCCCCTGCTCAGCAGCAGCGTGCCGAGCCAGATGAGCGCCATGCCGACCGGCGTCAGGGCCGGTTCGAGCAATGCCCCGATCAGCACCGCCACGCCCGTGGCCGTGACGGCCGCGCTCAGCACCGTGACCCGCCGCAGCGCCGCGAGCACGGACGCCAGCGCGACCAGGGCGGCGAAGGCGGCCCCGTAGACGAACGGCTCCCACGCCGCGACGCGCGGGCTCTCGAACCTGTTGTAGAGGTCGACGGCGAGACCGACGACGTTGGCGGCCGTGCTGAGCAGCGCCACCGCCGTGGCGGCGTCCGCCGCCGCCCGCCACCCGCCCGTCACGGGCCCGGCCATGCGGCGCAGCCCCAGGAGCATGACGCCGAACATCAGGAACCCGGCCAGCAGGACCGCGTGCGCGGCCGCCCACCACGGCCCGCCGACGGCATCGGCGCCGGGGAGGCGCGTGAGGAGACTGCCGGCGAGCAGCGCGGCGGGGGCCGCGGTGAAGGAGATCTGGGTGAGGCGGTTCATGAGGCCCACGATGCCTCCTCGGGTCAGGGGCGCTCATCGGTGATCGCCCCTGACTTTCCCCTGATCTCCCCGGTCAGGCGAAGTAGCGCAGCCAGACGTACGCCCAGGCCATCAGCGTGCTGATGACGGTCACGACGATGCCGTACCGAGTGAACTGCCAGAAGGTGATCTTGTGTCCGGAACGCGCCGCGATGCCGAGGGCCACCACGTTCGCGCTGGCCGCCACCGCCGTGCCGTTGCCGCCGAAGTCCGCGCCCAGCGCGAACGCCCACCACAGCGCCTGCCCGGTGCTCGGGTCGGGGATCTGCGCGACCACGCCCTCCACGATCGGGGCGGTCGTGGCGACGTACGGGATGTTGTCGAAGAACGCGCCCAGCACGCCCGAGCCGAACAGCAGCGCCGTCGCGGCGACGAAGTAGTCGTCGCCCAGCGCGCCCAGGGCCCACGTGCCGATCGCCCCGATGACACCTGTGTGGACCAGGCCCGCGACCATGACGAACAGGCCCATGAAGAAGACCAGCGTGGACCACTCGACCTCGCGCAGCACCTCGTGGACGTCCGTGCGCGAGACCATCAGCATCACCCCGGCCCCCACGAGGGCCACGATCGACGGGTCGACGTGAGCCACCGCGTGCAGCGCGAACCCGGCGATCACCAGGCCCAGCACCACCAGGCAGCGGGCCAGCAGCCGCGGGTCGGTGATGGCCCGCCGCTCGTCCAGCGCCATCACCGCCGCGGCGTGCCCGGCGTCATAGTGGAACGACCCGCGGAAAAGCACCCGCGTGAGCAGCACGAACACGGCGAAGACGACCACCACGATCGGCGCCATGTGGACGAGGAAGTCGTTGAACGTCAACCCCGCCCGGCTGCCGATGATGATGTTGGGCGGGTCGCCGATGAGGGTCGCGGCGCCGCCGATGTTGGAGGCCAGCACCTCCGCGATGAGGTACGGCTGGGCGGGGATGCGCAGCCGGTCGCACACCATCACGGTGACCGGCGCGACCAGCATGATCGTGGTGACGTTGTCGAGGAAGGGCGAGGCGATGGCGGTGATCGCCATCAGCATGACCATCAGCCGGTACGGCCTGCCCTGCGACCGCTTGGCGGCCCAGATGGCGAGGTAGTCGAAGACCCCCGTCTGCTTGATGATCCCCACGATGATCATCATGCCGAAGAGCAGGAAGATGACGTTCCAGTCGATGCCTTCGTGCTCGGAGAAGAACACCTCCGCGCCGGGGACCAGGCCCAGGACGGCCATCAGTCCGGCGGCGATGAGCACCACCTTGACCTTGTCGGCCTTCTCGGTGGCGATGAAGAAGAACGCGACCAGGAAGATCGCGAGGGCTACGTATGCGCTCATCCGTCAAGCCCCGGCGGCCCGGACCGGGCGGCGGGGCATGACGATACAAGGCGGGATTGGCGGCACACGACTATCGACCTCCGGGGTCGGAACGGGTTCGGGCTTGGTGAGCCGCCGCTCCAGGATGATCGTCTCGTCGCGCGCGCCGCTTCGAGGACATCCTTCGCGGGCGGCGGCTCCGTCCCAGTCTCGTGGCCCGGGCGGGCCCGGCACCATCGGGTCCAGCACCCATACCGGGAGGGCTGGAGCATGTAGGGACGTCCCGCAGGATGGGGGTCAGGCCGGATCGACAACCGGACCGGGAGACAAAGAGGCTGGTGAAATGACCGACGGGGCGAAGAGGACGACCGGGAGCCCGGCACAGGCGCTGTTCCGGCGGCTGTTCATGATCAACGGGCTGGTGTTCGCGGTGGCCACGCTCGTCCTCGCGATCTCACCGGCCACCGTGTCCGCGCCTCTCGTGCTGGCCGAGGTGCCGGTGCTGATCGTGGGCCTGGCGCTGATGCTGGCCGCCAACGCGCTGCTCCTGCGCCGCAGCCTGGCCCCGCTGGACGCGCTGACCACGCTCATGCAGCGCGTGGACCTGCTGCGTACCGGTGAGCGGCTGACCGACGGCGGCAACAGCGACCTCACCCACGTGATCGCCACGTTCAACGCGATGCTCGACCGCCTGGAGGCCGAGCGCAGCGCCAGCAGCGGCCACGCCCTGGCCGCCCAGGAGGGCGAGCGGCGGCGCATCGCCCGCGAGCTGCACGACGAGATCGGCCAGAGCCTGACCGTGGTGCTCCTCGGCCTGAAGCGGGTGGTCGACCGCGCGCCCGACGACCTGCGCGAGGACCTGCACGGCGTGCAGGAGACCGTACGCGCCAGCCTCGACGAGGTCCGGCAGGTCGCCCGCCGGCTGCGGCCCGGCGTGCTGGAGGACCTCGGGCTGCACGCCGCCCTGAGCGCCCTGTGCAGCGACGTCTCGCAGATGAGCGGGGTCCAGGTGACCCGCGCCGTCCAGCACGACCTGCCCGAGCTGGGCGCGGACGTCGAGCTCGTGCTGTACCGGATCGCCCAGGAGAGCCTCACGAACATCGCCAGGCACGCCCGCGCCACGCGTGCCGAGCTGTCACTGGCCACGCACGACGGGCGGCTGACCCTGCGCGTCACCGACGACGGGCAGGGCGGCGCGCGCCAGGACGGGGCCGGGATCCGGGGCATGCGCGAGCGAGCCCTGCTGATCGGCGCCCGCCTGACCGTCGACTCCCCACCGGGGGAAGGCACCCGCGTCCACCTGACCATCCCGAACGATCGGAGCCCAACGCGGTGAGCACTGCCAAGACCAGGATCCTGCTGGCCGACGACCACGCGCTGGTCCGCCAGGGACTCAAGATGATCCTCGACGCGGAGCCCGACCTGGAGGTCGTCGCCGAGGCCGCCGACGGCGCGGAGGCCGTCGCGGCCGCGTCGGAGGACGCGGTGGACCTGGCCATCCTGGACATCGCGATGCCGCGCATGACCGGGCTCCAGGCGGCCCGCGAGATCTCCCGCCGCGCCCCCGGCATCCGCATCCTGATCCTGTCCATGTACGACAACGAGCAGTACTTCTTCGAGGCCCTCAAGGTCGGCGCCTCGGGATACGTGCTCAAGTCGGTCGCCGACCAGGACCTGCTGGAGGCGTGCCGGGCGACGATGCGCGGCGAGCCGTTCCTGTATCCCGGGGCGGTCACCGCGCTCATCCGCGACTACCTGCAGCGTTCGCGCGAGGGCGAGCGCATGCCCGAGAGCATCCTGACGCCCCGGGAGGAGGAGATCGTCAAGCTGATCGCGGAGGGCAACTCGGCCAAGGAGATCGCGGAGACGCTGGTCATCAGCGTGAAGACCGTGGACCGGCACCGGGCGAACATCCTGCAGAAGCTCGGCATGCGCGACCGCCTCGACCTGACCCGCTACGCCATCCGCGCGGGCCTCGTCGAGCCCTGATCAGGGGCGGAACCGTCTCATCCCCCGGAGTCCACGCGGCGGCCGTTGATCCAGACGTCGCGCAGCACGAGCCCCGTCACGTCGCGTACGACGTCGTCCTCGGCCATCTCCTCGAACACGCTGCCGGTCACCCGCACGCCCTTGATCGGGTTGCCCGGGTTGCCGATCAGGTTGAACGCCCTGGGCGCCCGCCCGGCCCGCAGGCGGCGCACGTCGATGGCGCCCACGTCGGGGAAGTACGGGCCGGTGTCCTTGTTCTCGTAGTTCAGGGCCACCTCGATCACCGCGTCGGCGGCCTGCCCCACCGTGATGTCCCTGAAGTAGACGTCCCTGACGTAGCCGCCGCGGTCGGGGTTGGTCTTGACGCGGATCGCGCGCTCCAGGCGGGGGCTGCTCATCGTGCAGTTCCAGGCGTAGACCCAGCGCACGCCGCCGGTGGTCTCGCTGCCGATCGTCACGCCGCCGTTGCCGTCGCGCATCACGCAGGAGTCCACGAGGACGTTCATGGAGGGCGCGTTCACCCGGCGGCCGTCGGCGTTCTTGCCCGCCTTGATCGCCACGCAGTCGTCACCGGTGTTGAACTCGCACCGCTCGATGAGCACGTCCACGCAGGACTCGGGGTCGCAGCCGTCGTTGTTGGGGCCGTTCGGGCTGTCCACGGTGACCTCGCGGATCGTCACGTTGGTGCACAGGACCGGGTGGATGTTCCACATGGGGGAGTCCTTGACCGTCACGCCCTCGATCAGGACGTTGCGGCAGCGGTAGAGCTGGATGAGGTTGGGGCGCAGGTAGTGACCCTCGCCGAACACCCGCTCGGCCACCGGCACGCCCTGCTCGGCCATGGCGGCCAGCAGGTTCTTGTCGGGACGCTCGGACGGCGGCGGGTCGCCCGACCAGTCCCACCAGTGCGTGGCGTCGGCCTGGCCGTCGATCGTGCCGCTGCCGGTGATCGCGACGTTCTCCCGCTCGTAGGCGTAGACGAACGGGGAGTAGTTCATCAGCTCGACACCCTCGTAGCGGGTGTGGACGACCGGCAGGTAGTCGGCGGGGTTCCGGCTGAACCGGATCGTGGCGCCCGCCTCCAGGTGCAGCTCGACATTGTCGGCCAGGTGGATCGCGCCCGTGAGGTACGTCCCCGCGGGCACGAGCACGCGCCCGCCGCCCGCCGCCGCGCAGGCCGCGATCGCCTGCCTGAAGGCGCCGGTGCACATCGCGGTCCCGTCGCCGACCGCCCCGTGGCGCGTGACGGGGAAGGTGCGGCGGGGGAAGCGGGGCGGCCTGATCCGCCGCCGGATCCGCGGCACCCTGGCCCAGCCGTCCAGGTCGGGGGCCGCCTCCGCGCGCCCGGCCAGCTGGGGGGCCAGCACGGCGCCGGCCGCCACGGCCAGGAAGCTCCTGCGGGACTTCATGGTGCGCTCCTATCCATGGGCCAGGGAGATGCCGCGCCGCTCGACCAGCGTGTGCTCGCCGACCTGGTACGGCTCGACCCGCCGTACCGCCGTGTAGAAGTGGTGGGGCCGCCCGCCGTGGGAGACGAGCGCGGGCTTGTGCGCGTACGTGTCGTCGGCCGAGCCCGGCGGGCCCACGTCGATGAGGATCTCGCCGCTCTTGCGCCAGGTGCGCAGGTCGCGGGAGACCGCGAAGCTCTCCCTCGCGTGCCCGTCGAACGAGAGCCCGAAGTAGAACATCACCCACCAGTCGCCGTCGCGCAGCACGCACGGGTCGGAGGCGAAGCGCTCGTCGAACTCGCCAGGACCGCCGTGCGGGACGACCGGGCCGGGCTCCGGGCGCTCCCAGCGTTCGAGGTCGGGGGAGACGGCGTAGCCGATCTGCTCGCGCCAGCCGTCGTAGGTGCGGTTCTTGGCGTTGTAGAAGCAGTAGTAGAGGCCGTCGTGGCGGAGCAGCCACGACTTGTACAGGCCGCCGCGCTCCCACGCGCCGCCGTCCTGCGGGCGCAGCACCGACCCGACGTCCGCCCAGGTACGCAGGTCGTCACTGGCCACGAACCCGATGACCGCCGCGCCCATCTCCATGCCCGCCTCGGGGTAGGCGTGGTACGTGCCGACCGCCCGGCCGTCCAGCCAGGTCACCTGGCCGGGGGAGTCGAGGCGGTTGTCGCGCACGATCGACGTGAGCGCCGCGTTGTAGCCCCGGTACGGGTGCGCGGAATCGCGCGGCAGGATCACCTCCCCCGGCGTCCACGACACCAGGTCCGCCGATCGGCTCAGCGCGGTCTGGTAGCCGGTCCCGTCGAAGCCGACGTACGTCATCAGGTACTCGCCGGCGTCGGAGCACACGAACGGGCAGTCCACGAAGAGGCTGTCGAACCTGCCCGGCTCCCGTGACCCCTCGACCAGCAGCCTGCCGGCCTTGTGCGGGGTCCTGACGCGGGCGGCGTCGTACGTGCCGATCACCTGCCTGCCCCGAACGTCCACCGCCCGGCCGGCACCTCATAGGCACGGGCCCCGAGCTTGACCGCCGCGTCCGGCACGGCGTGCCGGGCGAGCCCGAGATCGGGCAGCCGCACCTCGGCCGACGAGCCCGGCGGGACCGCCACGTCGAGCGTGAACTCCCCGTCCGCGCGGGTCCAGGACACCTCGACCCCGCCGTACGGGGTCACGGTGCTCGCCCGCACCGACTCCAGGTCGCCGGGCGCGGCAGGCTCGATCAGCAGCCTGCGGAAGCCGTTCGAGCCGGGGGCCTGGCCGATGCCGCCGAGGCCGCGGTAGAACCAGGCGTCGACGGCGCCCAGCATGTAGTGGTTCTGCGACAGGCCCCTCGTCGGCCCGTCCCACGCCTCGGTGAGCGCGGTGGCGCCGTGCCGTACCTGGTAGCCGTAACTGGGGTGGCTCGTCGAGGTGGCGAACGCCCACAGGGCGTCGTGCCGTCCCGCGCGGCCGAGCACCCTGAACAGGGCGGGCAGGGCGATCTCGCCGACCGTGATGCCGCCGCCCGCCACCGCCTCGGAGATCCGGTCCAGCACCCGCTCGTCCGTGATCACGCCCATGTCGAGCGCCAGGATCTCCGACGCCTGGCTGCGGGAGCCGGCGAAAGTACGGGAGAACGCCGCGGTGATCTGCTCGGTCAGGGCCCGGTAGCGCTTGGCGTCGTCGTCGCGGCCCAGCACGCCGGCGGCGCGGGCCAGCGTGCCCGCGGCCCGCCAGTAGCCCCAGGTGGAGACCAGCGGGACGGGCGTCGAGTCGTCCAGTCCGATCCAGTCACCCAGCCCGTGGCCGAGGACGCCGTCCTCGGCCTTCGACGTGAGGTAATCGACGTAGCGGCGCATCGCGTCGTAGTGCGTCTCCATCGCCGACGGGTCGCCGTACCAGCGGTAGAGCTGCCACGGGATGCGGACGATCGCGCCGCCCCAGTTGGGGTCGTCCCTGAAGGGCGCGTCGAACACCAGGAACTCCGGCGCGATGTCCGGCGCCAGCCCGTCCCCGGTCTGCGCCTCGGCGATGGTGACCAGCAGCTCGCGGTAGTAGGCGGCCACGTCGTAGTTGTAGGCGACGACGTCGAACAGCAGGTGGGTCTGCTCCAGCCAGCCCAGCTTCTCCCGGTGCGGGCAGTCGGTGAGGACGCTGTACATGTTGCCCCGCACCGCGCGGTCGATGATCGTGTGGATGTCGTTGACCAGGGCGTCGGAGGTCTCGAACGCGCCGGTGGGAGTGTTGTCCGCGCGGAGCACGAGCGCGGTCACGGCCTCCGGGCCGACGTGTTCGGGCAGGCCCTGGACCTCGACGTAACGGAAGCCGTCGTAGCGGAAGCTCGGGTGCCAGGTCTGCGGGCCGTCCTTGGTGACGTACGTGTTGAAGATCGGCGCACCGGTGGTGGGCTTCGACTGGATGACCCGGCCGTATTCGTCGAGCTGGTCGCCGGGCACGAGCCGCAGGTGGCGGCCGGCCGGGAGGTCCAGGCTCAGCTCGGCCCAGCCCGCGACGACCGTGCCGACGTCGAAGACCGGCGTGCCGTCGGTGGCGGCGAGCCTGGCGGTCGCGGGCAGCCGTTCGGTGACCCTGATGGGCGGGCAGGCGCGCGACCTGAGCACGTCCTTCGTGCCGGGGACGACGGTGGCGGGTCGCCAGGCGGAGGCGGTGCGGCGGGCGTCGTGGTCCTCGCCGCCGTACCAGTGGGAGCGCACGGTCGGGCCCTCGGCGGCCCGCCAGTCGGGGCCCGTGACGAACCGGCCGAACGAGCCGTCGGCGTAGTCCAGTTCGAGCTGCGCGATGGCCCGCGGGGCGGCCTTGGAGCCGAAGAACTTCATGTACCGGTCCTGGTGCGGGAAGACGTGCGCGATCCCCGGGCCCAGCTCGACGCCGAGCGTGTTGCGGCCCTCGCGCAGCAGCTCGGTCACGTCGTGGGTGGCGTACACGACACGCCTGGTGAAGTCCGTGTACGGCGGCTCCAGCACGGCGTCGGTCACCGGCCCGCCGTTGACCGTGGCGACGTAGACGCCGAGGCCCGCCACGTGAAGCCGGGCGCGGACGACCGGCTGGGCCAGGACGAACTCGCCCTTCAGCAGCGGCAGCGGCCTGCCCTCGCCCGCGCGCGGGTTGCCCTCGTCGTGCCAGTCGGGGTGGGTGATCCACGAGGCCGTCCAGTCGTCCGGGCTCAGCAGGCCCAGCTCGAAGCGGGCGGGCGGGCTCCAGCCGGACCATCGGCCGTCGCCGTCGCGGATCCGCACCCGCCAGCGCGCCGCCGTCCGGGAGGTCAGGGGTCGCCCGTCGTACACCAGGCGCTGGTCGGCCGACTCGACCTCGCCGGTGTCCCATAAGTCGGGCTCGACCCGTACGTGGTAACCGGTCTGCGTCGTGGCGCCGGTCAGCTGCCAGCTGAGTGTCGGGCGGGTGATCTCGATGCCGAGGGGGTCGATCAGGTCGCACGTTCGCAGGTTGGTCGCCATGGCAGGGGCTCCAGGTCAGGTGATTTTGAGCATGTACGCGGCTTTCGTGGGTGGCGTCGGGGGCAGGTCGGCATACAGGGCCTCCTCGGCCGGCCGCCAGGCGACGGGGCCGTGGCCCAGGAGCTCGACCCGGGCGGGGCGGCGCTCCAGCAGCCCTTCGCCGGTGCCCATACTGGTGATCGCGGCCGTCCCCTCCTCCGGCCAGGCGAGCAGCGTGGCGTACACCGCGTCGCCGCGCCGGGTGAAGCGGATGTCGCCAGGCCGGTAGGCGCGGTCGGCCTCGTTGTAGCCCTCGTACCCCTTCGTCTCGCCCAGGCCTGTGGCGCCCTCGGCGGCGCGCTTCCACGGCGTCGTGCCGTACACGCCCTCGCCGCACACCCGCAGCCAGTCGCCCACCTCGCCCAGCAGGGTGCGGGCGTGCGCGTCCACGGTGCCGTCTGCGCGCTGCGGGATGTTGAGCAGCAGGGTGCCGTTCTTGCTGACCACGTCGATCAGCGTGTGCACGACCTGCTGGGACGTCTTGCGCGGGTGGAACATCGGGTCGTCGTCCGAGCAGTCGAACCACTCGCCGTCGCTGGTGTCGAACTGCCAGGGGTACGGCTGCGCCGCGTCGAGCTGGCGGCGTTCGCAGTCGAGGACGACGGCGGTGCGGTCGGCGTCGGGGACGTCCTTGACGGTCACCAGGCCGCCGGTCGGGCAGGTGTTGTAGTAGTGGGCGAGCAGGTCGAGACCGCGCGTGCTGACCGGCTCCGACTCGACCACGCTGCCCGCGTCGAACGGCAGGCGGCCGTCGTCGAGATAGACCAGGTCGGGGCGGTAGCGGTCGATCGCCTCGCGCACGCGGGCGTAGAAGCGGTCCGCCACCTGGGGCGGGGGCTTGGCGCCCGGGGCGTGCCTGGCCGGGTAGAGCTCGGCCGGGTCGAGGCCCTCCCACCAGGTGCCGGCGCCGTCGCCCTTGGTCAGCCCGCCGTCGTGCGGCCGGCCGGTGGCCGGGTCGGCGCCGTGCGCGACGTCGAGCCAGCGCCAGGTCCAGTTGTTGTGGAAGCTGAGCCCGAACGGCAGCCCGGCCGCGCGGGCCGCCCGCTCCCAGGCGCCGACGATGTCGCGTCGCGGGCCGACGCGGGTGGCGTTCCAGGCATGCTGCCCGGAGTCCCACAGATCGAAGTTGTCGCAGTGGGCGGCCAGGGCGACGAAGTAGCGGGCGCCGCTGGAGACGTACAGGTCGATCAGCTCGGCGGGGTCGAAGCGCTCGGCGCGCCAGCGAGGGAAGAGGTCCTTCGCGCCGCCGACCCGGCCGAAGTGGGCGTGCTGGCGGTCGGCCCTTCGCCGCTCCCAGGGTTCGGAGCAGGGCTGCATGCCGTAGAGGTGGCGGGCGTACCAGTCGCCCGAGCTCGCCACGGACTGCGGGCCCCAGTGCGACCAGATGCCGAACTTGACCTCCCCGAACCACTCGGGGATGCGGTGACGGCGTAACGATTCCCAATCCGGCAGAAACCCTCTCAATGGGCACACCTACCTTATTGAAACGATTTACGCATGATATATTTATTCAACCCCTGATGTCAATGCATATTGAGCATGGCGGGCGGGAATCTTCGCGTATAGGGTTAAAACGTTTTGTCTCGGAGGGACGTGCGGATGGTCGATTTTCATGAGGACCCCGGGCCGGGCTCCGGGCGGCGGGCGGCACGCGCGGACTTCCTCTCCGACGCGCCACGCCTGTCGCTCAACGGTCAGTGGCGCTTCCGGCTCTCCGGCACGGCCGAGGGCACCGGCCCCTCGCTGCCCGACCCGGCGCTCGACGACGCCGGTTGGGAGACGATCCGGGTGCCGTCGCACTGGGTGCTGGAGGGGTACGACCGCCCGCTCTACACCAACACCGCCTACCCGTTCCCCATCGACCCGCCGCACCTGCCCGACGGCAACCCCACGGGCGACTACCGCCTCCGCTTCGACCTGCCCGAAGACTGGCCCGACGGCCGGCCGGGCGGCAGGGCCGTGCTGCGCTTCCAGGGGGTGGACTCCTGCGGCACGGTGTGGCTGAACGGCTCGTTGCTCGGCCACTCGAAGGGGAGCAGGCTGCCGTTCGAGTTCGAGGTCACGGGGCTCGTCCGGCCGCGCGGCAACCTGCTCGCCGTACGCGTGCACCGCTGGTCGTCCGGCAGCTACCTCGAGGACCAGGACATGTGGTGGCTGCCGGGCATCTTCCGCGACGTGGAGCTGCTGGCCCGCCCCTCCGGCGGCATCGACGACTTCACCGTCCGCGCCTCCTACGACGCCTCCGACGGCGCCGGCACCCTCCTCGTCACCGCCGACGCCGCCGGCCTGGTCGAGATCCCCGAGCTGGGCCTCGCGGTCGCGACCGGGGAGGAGGTCACCGTCCCCGGCGTCGAACCGTGGAGCGCGGAGCGCCCGCGCCTCTACCGCGGCACCCTCACGGCGGCCGGGGAGACGATCGACCTCCCGATCGGGTTCAGGACCGTCGAGATCGCCGGCGGGCGGCTGCTGATCAACGGGGCGCCGGTCCTCTTCCGCGGCGTCAACCGGCACGAACACCACCCGGAACGCGGCCGGGCCCTCGACCGCGACACCATGATCCGCGACATCGTGCTGATGAAGCGGAACAATGTCAACGCCGTCCGCACCGCCCACTACCCGCCGCACCCGGAGTTCCTGCGGCTGTGCGACGAGTACGGGCTGTGGGTGGTGGACGAGTGCGACATCGAGACCCACGGGTTCATCTACGCCGGTTGGGAGGGCAACCCGCCGGCCGAGCCGATGTGGCGCGACGCCCTGCTCGACCGGGCCCGGCGCATGGTCGAGCGCGACAAGAACCACCCCAGCGTCGTCATCTGGTCGCTGGGCAACGAGAGCGGGAGCGGGCCGGCGTTCGGCGACATCGAGCGGTGGATCCGGGCCCGCGACCCCGGCCGGCCGCTGCACTACGAGCGCGACCCGAGCTACCGGCACTCCGACTTCCACAGCCTCATGTACCCGTCGCTGGACGACCTGGAGCGCATCGGGCGGCGCGAGGAGGACCCGCCGGACGGGGTCGTGCCGGGGTCGGCCGACGACGTCCGCCGTCGCGGGCTGCCGTTCCTGCTGTGCGAGTACGCCCACGCCATGGGGAACGGGCCCGGCTCCCTGGCCGACTACCAGGCGATCCTGGAGTCGTACGAGCGGTTCTGCGGGGCGTTCGTGTGGGAGTGGATCGACCACGGGCTGGCGGGGCACGACGCGCAGGGACGCCCGTACTTCCGGCACGGCGGGGACGTCGACCACCAGCCGAACGGCGGCCGGTACTGCCTGGACGGGCTGCTGTTCCCCGACCGCACGCCGTCCCCGGGGCTGGCGGAGCTGCGCAAGGCGATCGAGCCGGTCGGGATCGCGGTGGACGTGGGGGCGGGGGAGGTGGTGGTCGCCAACAAGCACGACCTGATCGACCTCGGCCACCTGGAGTTCCGGTGGTGGGTGGAGGTGGACGGCGTCCCTGCGTCGAAGGGCGGGGTGCTGCGGGTTCCGGGGTGCGGGCCGCGGGAGACGGTGCGGGTGCCGTTGCCGGAGGTCGCGGTCGCGGGGGACGGCGAGACGTGGATCACGATCGAAGCCGCGCTCGCGACCGCGACCGGCTGGGCGCCGGCGGGGCACGTGGTCGCCTTCACCCAGTCCCGCCTCGGCACCGCCCCCCACCGCCGCCCGCCGGCGACCCTCGCGGGCAGTGCGCCGGGTGGCGGGTTGCGGTTGGGTGGGGCGGTGTTCGAGCCCAGGACAGGGCGGTTGGTCCGGCTGCACGGGGTCGAGCTGGACGGGCCGGTGCTGGACGTGTGGCGAGCCCCGACCGAGAACGACCGCGGCCAGGGCCCCAGGAACGCGCTCGCCGCCGACTGGGAGGCCGTGGGGCTCGACCGCTTCCTGCACCGGACCGTCGCCCTCGAAAGCCCGGACGACCGCACGCTGGTCGTCCGCGGCCGGAGCGGCCCGGCCACCCGGACCCTCGGCTTCCTCACCACGTACACCTGGCAGTGGCGCGACGGCGCGCTGCACCTGCGGATCGAGGCCGAGCCCGTCGGTGACTGGCACGACACCGCCTACGGCCACCTGAACGTGAGCCCGCCGCGCATGGGCGCCAGGTTCGCCCTGCCCGGCGGCTACACCGACGTCACGTGGTTCGGGCGGGGCCCGGGCGAGTCGTACGCGGACAGCCGGGACGCCGCGCGGGTGGGCCGGTACGCGCTGGCGATCGACGCGCTCCAGACCCCGTACGTGGTGCCGCAGGAGAACGGCAACCACGTCGAGACCCGCTGGTTGGAGCTGTCCGGCCCGGGGCTGCCGACCCTGCGCGTGGACGGCGAGCCGCACCTGGACTTCACCGCCCGCCGCTGGACCAGCGAGGCGCTGCAGGCGGCGGGCAGGCCGCACGACCTGCGCGACTCCGGGCGCGTCTGGCTGAACCTGGACCACGGGCAGCAGGGCCTCGGCAGCGCCTCCTGCGGCCCCGCCCTGCCCGAGCGGTACCGGCTGCCGGTCCGCCGCCACTCCTGGTCGATGACGTTGACCGCCTGAGAGGATGCTGATCACATGACGGAACCGACCAAGTTCGACTTCTGCCCGTGGCTGTTCTGGGACCACGCGACCGAGGAGGACCGCCGCGCCCAGGAGAGCCACCTGGAGGAGCTGCGGGCCAGGTTCGACCTCAAGGCGGGCAAGGTGTTCGTCTCGCCGCTGGCCGCCGTGTACGCCGACCGCCTGCGCATGGGCGACCACTGCTACATCGCGGCCCACGCGTACGTCACCCATGACGTCGTCATGGGTGACGACTGCACCGTCAACCCGTACGCCGTGGTGCGCGGGAACATCGTCCTCGGCGACGCCGTGCGGATCGGCGCGCACACGTCCCTGCTCGGCTTCAACCACGGCACCGCCCCCGACCGCCCGGTCTTCCGCCAGCCGACCACGTCGAAGGGCATCCGGATCGGCGACGACGTGTGGATCGGCTCGAACGTGGTCGTGCTCGACGGGGTGACGATCGGCGACCACGCCGTCGTCGGCGCGGGCGCGGTGGTCACCAAGGACGTGCCCGCCTGGGCCATGGTCGCGGGCAACCCGGCCCGCCGCATCCGCGACCGCCGGAGCCCAGTGGGCGGCGGGCCATCCGCGGCCGGCCGGTCCTCCGCCACCGGCTCGGGGGACGATCTGGAAGGGCTGCTCGCCGGGTTCGCCGCCCGCGCCAGGGAGCAGGCGGAGGACGTGCTGGGGCGGTGCTGGACGGGGGAGCGGTACGTGGACCGCCCGGACGCCCCGCCGACCGTCCGCGCCTGGTGCGACGCGGTGGAGATCGCCGACCTCCTCCTGGACGGCCCGCCCCCGACCCCGGCGCGGGAGGAGATCGTCGCGTTCCTGCGGGACCGCCAGGACCCGGCCACGGGCCTGGTCCCCGAGATCGACGCCTCCGGGCCACCGTCGCTGGACGGGATCAGCGCCTATCACGTGCTCTGCGTCGGCTACGCCCTCGACCTGCTCGGCACCCGGTTCCGGCACCCCGTTCACGCCGTCGCGAACGTCACCTCGCAGGACCTGATCGCCTCGCTCGACGCCCTCGACTGGGAGCGCAACGCCTGGACGGCGGGCTCGTGGGTGGACGCGTTCGGCACCGGCCTGCACCGCAACCTCGCCGACTTCGGCGTGCGCGGCGAGACCGAGACCCTGTACGGGTGGCTGCTCACCCGCTGCAGCCAGGCCCACGGGATGTGGGGCGAGCCGGACCCGGACGCGGGCTGGCTGCAGGTGGTCAACGGGTTCTACCGGCTCACGCGGGGGACGTTCGCGCAGTTCGGAGTGCCGGTGCCGTACCCGGAGCGGGCCGTCGACACCGTGCTCGCCCAGGCCCGCGACCCGCGCTACTTCGGCCCGGACACCGGCAACGCCTGCAACGTGCTCGACGTCATCCACCCGCTGTGGCTGCTGGGCAGGCAGACCCGGCACCGCCGCGAGGAGGGCGCGGCGTGGGCGAAGGAGCACCTCGTACGGGCAGTCGGCGGTTGGCACGACGGGGCGGGCCTCAGCTTCGCCCTGACCAGGGGGAGCGGCGCGGCCCGTACGCCCGGGCTGCAGGGCACCGAGATGTGGCTGGCCATCATCTGGCTGCTCGCCGACTACCTCGGCGTCTCCGACGCGCTCGGCTACCGCCCCCGGGGCATCCACCGCCCGGAGCCGGCGGCGCGCCTGCCCAGACCCGGCCGCTGACCGGCGGCGTCGAGCAACACGCGCGGTTCGAGCGCGGCGGCCATCGCCCGGTGGCCCGCCGCGCTCGGGTGCAGGTGGTCGCCGCAGTCGTAGCGGGGCAGCAGGCGGCGGGGGTCGTCGGGGTCGCGAAGCGCCGCGTCGAAGTCGGCCGGCCCGTCGAACACGCCGCCGTCCCGTACGAACGCGTTCACCGCCTCCCGGGCCCGCTCGCCCTCTGCCGTGTGGTACTCCGCGCCCGCGAAGGGCGGGAGCGTGCCGCCGATCACGCGTACCCCGGCGGCGTGCGCCCGCTCGACGATGCGCCGGTAGGCGGCGACGAGCGGCTCCGCCCGCGCGCCCGCCCCGAGGTCGTTGACACCCGCCAGCAGGATCACGGCGCCGATCCCCGGCTTGGCCAGCACCTCGGCGGCCAGCCGCGCCTCGGCGTCGCGTCCCGTCCCGGCGGCCAGCACCCGGCCGCCGGACACGCCCTCGTTCACCACGGAGAGCGGCCACGACTCCAGCAGGGCCCGGTCGGCGAGGAGGTCCGGCCAGCCGTGGCCGGTCTCGGAGCCGACCCCGGTCGTGATCGAGTCCCCGAGCACCGCCACGGCCGACACCGGCTCGGGCGCGGTGACGATCAACGCGTCCAGCCAGTGCCAGACCGCCACCCCCTCGACGTACGCGGCCCCGTCCTCGTCGGCGGTGTGGTCACCGGGGAGCGACCGGTAGGCCGCGTCGTCCGGCGGGGCCGTGGCCCGGTTGCGGCCGGTCAGGACACCGCCGTCGCCCCGCAGGTGCAGGCTGACGGCCAGGCGCTGCCGGGGCGCCACCCGGCCGGGCAGCGCGTCCCCGAGCGCGGTCGCGCCCGGGGCCAGCGTCACCTCCGGCCGCCCGCCGAACGTCACCGTCCGGTTCGACCCCGGCACCAGCGCCGCCCCGGAGCTCGGGACGCCCACGCGGACGTGCCCGAAGGTCACCGGCCGGTCTCCGAGCGCGTTGGTCAGCCGTACCCGCAGGCCGGTCCCGCCCGTGCCGGTCCGCACCAGGTTGCGTACGGTGAGATCCCGCAGCCCGGCCCCAGCCCGCTCCGCGGCTGCCGCCCACGTGGTCACCGGACGGCCTCCCATCATCAGGCTGCTCCCGGCCCGCTCGGCGGTGGCTGCCACGTGGTCACCGGACGGTCTCCCGTCATCGCTCCCACGCCGCGGTGAACTCGTAGCGGCCGGACGCGACCCGGCACACCAGCGCCCCGCCGGCGACCTCACCGGGCACGGGCGCGCCGGACTCGCGGACCGACGCCGGATCGGTGGTCGGCACGTGCACCGTGGCCTCGGCCCCCGGCGGGATGCGGACCTCCAGCCGGAGCGTGTTCCCGTCCACCTCCCACCGGCTGCCCAGCCGGCCCAGCGGCGTGTCGTACGAGGCCGCGGCCCACTGGAGCCGCCCGCCGGGCAGCGGCCGGATAAGCGGGCGGCGGAACCCGACGGACCCCTCCTCCTGCCCGATCCCCGCGACCCCGCCGTACAGCCACGCCCCGACGGAGCCCAGCGCGTAGTGGTTGAAGGAGTTCATGGCGACGGGCCCGAAGCCGCTCTCCTCCGTCCACCCGTCCCACCGCTCCCAGATCGTGGTCGCGCCCCGCTTGATCGAGTACCCCCACGACGGGTAGCGGTCGTCGTGCAGCAGGGAGTAGGCCAGGTCGTGGTGGCCGTGCGCCGACAGGACGGGACCGAGCAGCCCCACCCCGGCGAAGCCGGTGGTCAGGCGTCGCCCGCGCCGTTCCAGGTCGGCCACCAGGTGCCCGACGGCCGAAGGGACGAGGGGCTCGGGGATCAGGCCGTGCGCGAGGGCCAGCAGGTAGCCCGTCTGCGTGTCGCCCGTGACGCGGCCGTCCGCCGACACGAACGCCCGGACGAAAGCCTCCCCGATCCTCGAACGCAGCTCGGCATAGTGGGCGGAAGCGGCCACGTCGCCCACCACGGAGGCGGCCTTCGAGGTCAGCTCCGCGCTCAGCGCGAAGTACGCGGTGGCCATCACCTCACGCGAGGTCCGCACGCCCGCCTGCAGCCAGTCGCCGTAGTGGCTGCCGGTCCGGTTGCGCCAGATCAGGTCGGGGTTGTGGCGTTCGACGTGGTCCACCCAGCGCCGCATGCTGGGCAGGCTGTCGCGCAGCACCCGCTCGTCCCCGTACACCCGGTACAGGTGCCACGGGACGACGGTGGCGGCGTCGCCCCAGCCCGGCGTGCCGTGCCGCTCGGTCATCACGTGCGGGATCACGTCCGGCACCGCGCCCTCGCCGGTCTGCGCGTACCGCAGGTCCGCCAGCCAGCCGGTGAAGAAGGCGGCCACGTCCGCGTTGTAGCAGGCGGTCGGCAGGAACACCTGGGCGTCGGCGGTCCATCCGAGGCGTTCGTCGCGTTGCGGGCAGTCGGTCGGCACGGAGACGAAGTTGCCGCGCTGGCTCCACCGGATGTTGCTCATCAGCCGCCGCACCATGTCGTCCGAGCACGAGAACTCGCCCGCGACCGGCGTGTCGGAGTGCAGCACCCGCCCCACGACCTCGACGTCCGCGTGCCCGCTGACCTCGACGTACCGGAAGCCGTGCACGGTGAAGCGCGGCTCGAACGTCTCCACCGCCGCCCCGGCCGCCACATAGTGGTCGGTGGCCTCGGCCGAGCGCAGGTTGGCGGTGTAGAGGCCGCCGTCGTCGTCCAGCGCCTCGCCGTGGCGCAGCGTGACCCGGGCGCCCTCGGGGGCGCCGCGCACCACCAGGCGGACCCGGCCCGCGATGTTCTGGCCCAGGTCGACGATGGTACGGCCGTCGCCCCGGTGGACGTCCACCGGCACGAGGTCCTGGGTGACGCGGACGGGCTCGGCGGCGGACGGGACGAGGACGTCGTGCGCGGTGTCCACGACTCCGGCGGGGGCCCAGGAGGCGTCGTCGAATCCGGGCAGGTCCCAGCCGGGCTGTTCGAGGCGGGCGTCGTACCACTCGCCCATGAGCAGGTCGGCGTGGCGCAGCGGCCCGGTGCTCTCCCGCCAGCGCCCGTCGGTGCCGACGACCGTACGGGAGCCGTTCTCGTGCTCGGCGACGATCTGGACCAGCAGCTGCGGGCGCCGGCCGTACCGCTGCGCCTGCTGCCGCATGTCCCAGCCGAGGCTGCCGGACCACCAGCCGTCCGCGAGGATCGCCCCCACGCAGACGGGGCCGTCGCCGGCCAGGTCCGTGACGTCGTAGACCTGGTACGGCACCCGCTGCCGGTAGTCGGTCCAGCCCGGCGTCAGCTCGCCGTCGCCGACCCGGTGGCCGTTGACGCGCAGCTCGTACAGTCCCCGAGCGCTGCACGCGATCCGCACGGCGGTCGCCGGGGGCAGGTCGAGCACGCGCCGGAAGTACCGTGGTGCGGGCAGGCCCGCGGTGCGGGCGGAACGCGGCTCGCCCTCGTCGGTGGGCGGCTCGAACGGCGGCTCGGTCTCGGGATCGTGCCCGATCCACGCCGCCACCCACTCGTCCTGGTGCATCACCCCGGTGTCGAACCACGATTCCGCCACCCCGCCCGGTCTTGTCTCGACCTTCCAGGTGTAGCGGGTGAACGACGCCAGCGGCGCGCCGCCGTAGTCGGCGCTGACGTCCTGGCCCTCGACCCAGCCGCTGTCCCAGACCAGCGCGCCGCGCGCGTGGACCCGGATCCGGTACGCGTCCTGCGCGTTGCCGCGCCGGTCCGAGGCCAGCCGCCAGCTCAGCCGGGGCACCGGCGTGCCGATGCCGAGCGGGGTGCCGCGGTGCTCGCAGCGCAGGTCGTACGGCCGCAGCGAGCCGCCTGCGGGCACCTCGGGGAGAGACCGGTTCACCATGCCCACTCCTTCGCCGGCCGGGCCGGCTCGTAGTCGCGCCGGGGCGCGGTCGGATGGACCTTGCGCCCGCTGTACATCGGCCGGGCGGTCCCCTCCGGGCTGATGCCGATCACGTCGTCCCCCCGCCAGCGCACGCGGTACTCCCGCCCCGCCGCCACCTCGGTGGTCGCCGTCTCGGGCACCGGGAACGTGACCGTGACGCGCTCCCCTCGCCGTGGCGCCGGGATCGACAGATAGCCGTCCGGCGCCCATGCTCCGGCCTGGGTCCCGTCGAAGTCCCCGCTCTCGCGGGCGACGCGCACCTTGGCGTACCCGGCCCAGTCGGGCACCCGCATCCGCAGCTCGCGCAGGTCCTCGTGGACGTCCAGGTCGACGCGGCCCTCGTGGGGGAGGTGGCTGAGCACGGTGACCTGCCGGGTGGCCCGGGTGAGGAGCAGGTTGACCCGGACGGCGTGGTGATCGGCGGTGACGATCGAGTTCCAGCCCCAGAACAGGCCGCGCAGCCCCGAGCCGACGCAGCACGCCTGCACGTCGGCCGTGTGCCCGCGGCCCAGCTCCACGTCGCAGACGAAGTCGTTGGGCGCGCCGTACCCGGCGAAGGCCCCGCGTACCCGCTCGCCCACCCGCACGTGGGTGACCCAGCCCGGTTCGTCCCCCGAGGCGTCGGGCGCGGACTCCACCCAGCTCAGGTCCAGGAGCTGCGACTCCACGAGGTGGTTGCGCAGGAACCGCTCCACCACGCCCCAGTACGCGGTGTGGCCCGACCCGGCCAGCGTGGTCCCGGTGCCGATCAGGTCCACCAGGGAGCAGCTCTCGTGCTCGTAGCGCTGGTCGGCCAGATCGCCGGGCGTCCAGCCGAACGCGGTGGCCTGCCCGAGTGCCCAGTCGTAGGCGCGGCGGACGTACGCGGTCAGCTCGTGGTCGCCGACGTGGCGGGCGTAGCGGGCGAGCCCTTCGAGCGTGCCGAGGCGGGTGTGGAAGTGGGCGCTGCGGTACGCGCGGGCGGGGTTGAAGCTCCCATCGTCCCCAAAGACTCCGCTCTTGTGCACGATCAGCCGGGCGAACCATCCGCACAGCTCCAGCGCGTCCTCGTTGCCCGTCGCCTGGTGGTAGCGCAGCAGCGGCATGATGAGCCGGCCGCTGAACGAGGCCGGGTCGGGGGCGAGGTGGAGCGCGATCGCGTTCGGCGAGGGCCAGCCGCCGGGGGTGTACTCGGAGGCGGGGTAGAACCACACGTCCCGCTCCTTGATCGCGATCCGCTTGAGCGCGGCCACGTGCCGGTCGGCCAGCCTTCTGGCCTCGGGGTCGCCGTCGGAGACGTACCAGGTGGTGAGCGAGAGGAGGACCGCCCGCTGGTCGATGAGGTTGGCGTTCGGGGGCCAGCCCACCTCGGGGCGCGCCAGGCGGTAGCTCAGCCCGTCGTCGCCGAAGAAGCCGATCAGCCGCCGCCTGAACCCCTCCTCCACCTCTCGCCAGGTGTCCTTGCCGGTCATCTGCCGGGCGAGCACGCAGGCGTCCAGGAGCCGTCCGTGGCTGGAGCCGTAGTCCCAGTCGCCGTGCCGCAGCGCCGCGGGGCGGGCCAGGAGGTCGGCGCTGAAGTACGGGATGCCGTCCATGTCCTGGTCGGGCAGTCCGGCCACCGCGTTCATGGCCAGCTCGGCCCGTTCTTCCAGCAGCACCGTGTCGGGGATTTCGGGCATGGGCGTCCTTTCGCATAAATATTCATACATGCATAGACGTCCCATCAAGCGTGCGTCGTCCCTCCCGCCCCGTCAAGGTGCACCTCCGCACTTCGGCCGAGGTCCTTCTGGGGGAAGGGGCGGCCAAGGGTGTACGCCCCGCCCCACGCCGCGCTCCAAGCGGCGACGCACGACGGGCGGTCGGTGGTGCGCGCCGCCACCCCGATTCCGGTGGGTGCCCTCCCCAAGGGACGGCAACCCCGGTCGGCGGGTCCCGGATACAGCATGGTGGAGCATAAATATTCGACCCTTGTTGGATATTTGGCCCTGAGGCAGGATGAGCAGTATGAGCGATGATCGGATGTCTTCGGTCGTACGGCCCGGCCCCGACGCGGCGGTGGCCCTGCGCCCCGTGGCGGGCGGGCGGGTCGAGGGCGGGTTCTGGGGGGCGCGGCAGCGGGTCAACCGCGAGGTCACGATCCCGCTGGGCGGCGAGCGGGTACGCGAGTCCGGCGCGTTCGACAACCTCAGGCAGGCGGGCCCGCATCGCGGCAAGGTGTTCGCCGACTCCGACGTCTACAAGTGGCTGGAGGCGCTCGCCTGGGAGCGCGGCCGGGCGGACGACGACGACCTCGCGCGGCCGTACAAGGAAGCGTCCGAGCTGGTCGCGGCCGCCCAGTGCGACGATGGCTACCTGCACACCCACACCCGGCTCACCGGCGCCGAGCGCTACTCCGACCTGGCCTCCAGCCACGAGCTCTACTGCGCGGGCCACCTCATGCAGGCGGCGGTGGCGGGCAGCCGGGCGGTCGGCGACCGTACGCTGCTGGGGGTCGCCACCCGGTTCGCCGACCACCTGGCGGCGGCGCTGCCCCCGGACGCGCTCGACGGCCACCCCGAGGTCGAGATGGGCCTGGCCGAGCTGCACCGGGAGACCGGCACGCGCGCGTACCTCGACCTCGCCGCACGCCAGGTCGCCACCCGCGGCCACGCGCTCATCCCGCTCAAGGGCCACCACGGGCCCGGCTACCGGCAGGACCGGGTGCCGGTGCGCGAGGCCGCCACGGTCGAGGGACACGCCGTACGCGCCATGTACCTGGCCGCCGGGGCGGCCGACGTCGCCGTGGAGACCTCCGATCTCGAGCTGCTCGCCGCCCTGGAGCGGCAGTGGCACGACATGGTGGCGACCAAGACGTACCTCACCGGCGGCCTCGGCTCGAACTGGTACGGCGAGGCGTTCGGCGGTCACCACGAGCTGGCCCCGGACACCGCCTACTGCGAGACCTGCGCGGCCATCGGCAGCATCCAGTGGTCGTGGCGGATGCTGCTGGCCACCGGCGCGCCCGCGTTCGCGGACCTGATCGAGCGCACGCTCTACAACGCCGTCCTGCCCGGCGTCTCGCTCGGCGGCGACCGCTTCTTCTACGTCAACGCGCTGCGCGTGCGCGCCGGAGCGGACCCCGACGACCTGCGCTCGCCGGCGCGCGGCCGCCAGGACTGGTACGGCACCGCCTGCTGTCCACCCAACGTGATGCGCCTGCTCTCCTCCCTCGACCACTACCTCGCCACCCGGGACGGCGACGGCGTCCAGCTCCACCTGTACGCGCCCGGCACCGTGCGGGCGGGTTCCGTGGTACTGGAGGTGGCGACCGGCTATCCGTGGAGCGGCCGGATCGAGATCACGGTCAGGGAGACCCCCGACCGGCCGTGGACGCTCTCGGCCCGCATCCCCGCCTGGGCCGACGCCGCCGGCGTGGACGACCGGCCGGCCGAGCCCGGCACCTACCACCGTGTCCGCAGGACCTGGCGGCCCGGCGACCGGATCGTGCTCGACCTCGGGATCCGGCCCCGGCTGACGGTGGCCGTACCCCGCCTGGACGTGGCCCGCGGGCAGGTGGCCGTCGAGCGCGGCCCGCTGGTCTACTGCCTGGAGCAGGCCGACCATCCCGGCGTCATCGTGGACGACCTGTGCGTGGCGGGCGCGGACCTCCGCGACGGGACCGCCGTCACCGGCCTGCCCGACGAGGTGGTGCCGGTCATCGCGCGCGGCCGGGCCCACGTGCACCGGGAGGAGGACGGCGGCTTCCCCTACCGCACCGCCGCCGCCCCCCGCGAACCGGAGCACGCGGGCCCGGTCGACCTCACGTTCGTGCCGTACTACGCGTGGGCGAACCGGGGGGCGGGCCCGATGACGGTCTGGGCGCCGATGCACGGCTGACACATGATCTCCGGGCGCGCGTGGCCTGACCACGGCCGTCGCCGCGCGCGCCCGGCCATACCTCCCAGGGACCTACTCCTGAGACGCGGCGGTCGCCGGCTCCTCTCAGGCTCCCAGGAGATCGTGTAGAGGCCAGCCGTCCTTGTCACCTGCCATGCGAAGGCAGAGCCCTGCGCGGCTGGCCAGCTCGAGCGGCGCGATCCCGGAGACGGCATGGCCATGGGCGAGTCGGTCGAGTGCCGCGCCGACGAGCGGTCCGGCGGTCCGAACGGTGGCGGCCAGCGCGATGGAGCGGGTGGAGCCTCCATGGAGGACGATGTTCCGCTGCCGGTAGAGGCGCCGGAACGTACCCCGCAGATAGCCGTTGACCCGATGAAGAATTCTTGTCGGGGCGGCGACCAGTTCCCGGGTTCGCTCGAAGGCCGCCGCCGTGGTGAGGTCGCATGCCGGACGGGCCGGCTGAGAGGCCAGCCACTCGGCCAGGCGTCTGGATCGTTCCCAGTTGTTGTCTCCGATGAGGTGCAAATCGCGGCGGAGCCGAGGATCCGCCGCCCGTATCTTGGGCGTGTGGCTCAATGCCGTCAGCTCGGCGCGCGGCCATCCGGCAGTCACCAGCGCGGCTGCCCGGTCGGCGGAGACCACGCGGCCCTCCTCATGATCGGCCTCGTCCGTGTCGCAGAAGAGCAGCGACTCCAAGGCGGCCCACGCGCCTGCGACTGCGGTGCTCGGCGAACTCTCGGTCAGCGGGGCAGCCAGCTCCAGCGCGTCGTCGATCCGAGCACCGTCGGAGCCTGACTCCGGAAGCTCGTACAGCAAGCCGACACGTTCCAGCGACAGGACGGTCACCGCAGGGTCGCCACGGTTGAAATCCTGAGGTTCAGCCAGACCGGACAGGAAGATCTGAGGATGGACGTCGAGAAACGTCTGCCCCCGCCGGTAACGGACCCGGTTCCGGATCCGGTCGAAACGTTCGGTGATCTCATGGAGTGCCGCGACACGGTCCCGGGCTCGGACGCGAAACAGCAGGCCGCCGCTGGCACGGACCGAAGCGATTCCCGGGAACTCCGTACTGAGCCGTCGGCTCACCTCCTCCGGGGACATCCAGTGGGAGGACTTGGCCGCAACCTGTGCGGCCGGCAGTTTGTCCCGCAGGACGATCATTCCTTCGTACTCATGGTCGCCACGGGCTTCGAGGTCCAGGAACAGCTCAATCAGGTCGACCGCGGTTCCGGTCGCTCGGAGGCGAGTCTTGACCTCGCTGTAGAGATAATCCTGATGAAATCCCATATCGAGCATGTGCGCCGCGATGCACCGGGCGGCACGTTCGACATGGACTGGTCCGGCCGCGAGCAGATCGCGCCATCGGCGCAGGTAACCGTCGGTCACGAGGTCGGCGAGGAGCGTCAGGGTGCGCTGGCTTCGTGCCCCTGGCTTGATCGGGGCGTTGCAGGCCCTGTGGATCTCCCGCCGCAACTCCCCATCCCCGATGGCGCTGTCGGTCCTGAGCCTGGGCAACAGGGACTCCCGGACGTACCACGCCAGAGTCTTCGGATGGAGGACATGGTGTCCCACCCAGTCCGCTGCCTCGACCGCCTCCCGCATCGCCAGGACCGTCCCGAGATCCCACAACCGCCGGTGCCAGGGCTGCCAGGATTCGAGGAGCTCTCCGATGCGGGCGCGGACCAGCGCGTCTGCATCAGTGGGGACGGCGATCGCCACGGAGTTCCTCCAGAGGTACGGGTATGGCAGCCGATGCGTTTGTTTGCGGACGGATGTTGACGGGGACTATCCTCGGTAAGACTTAGGCAGGGGAGTCGTCCTTTCAGGACCGCTCCCCATTGCCTTTTCTCGAGCCCGCTACGGCACCAGTTTGGCCTAACGGCATCACCGCTTTCCCGTGAATCACGCACGCCGATGGATCGTGATCAGCGGCTCACCGTGACGCCGGTGACCGACAGGTCCTCGACGTGTTGTGCCACGTCGGCCCGCTGCACGCCGGTGAACGAGCTGTCCCTGATCGTGATCTCCCTTAGCGGCTGCTCGGGATACCCCCGCAGCAGGTACGCGCTGCGCGTCCGGTCGCTGTGCAGCCCCGCGACGTTGATGTTGCGGATGAGCGGCGCCTCGTCGCCGTTGTGACCGTCGCCGTGGTAGAGATCGATCGAGACCGCCTCCTTGGTCAGCCCGCTGATCTCGATGTCCTTGACGAAGACGTTCTCCACGAAGCCGCCGCGCACCGAGTTCGTCTTGATGTAGAGCCCGAAGTACAGGCCGGGCCCGCCCCAGCGGCAGCGGCGGACGAAGACGTTGCGGATCCCGCCGGTCGTGTCCGTGCCGATCGCGACCGAGCCGTACCGGTAACGCATGTCGCAGTCCTCGATCAGCACGTCCTCGCACGGCACCCCGACCCGCCGCCCGTCGGGGCCGCGCCCCGCCTTGATCGCGATGCAGTCGTCGCCCACGTCGAACACGCACCCCGAGATCACCACCGAGCGGCACGACTCGGGGTCGCAGCCGTCGTTGTTGGGGCCGCGCGAGTGGATCGTCACGTTCCTGACCAGGACGTTCTCGCAGCGTACGGGGTGGATCTCCCACATGGGGGAGCGGACGATCCGCACGCCCTCGACCAGCACGTTGCGGCACAGGTACGGCTGGATCAGGTTGGGCCGCAGGTAGTGGCCCGCGCCGAACACGCGCTCCTCGACGGGCACGTTCCGCGCGGCCATCCGCTGCAGCGCGGCCCAGTCGTCGGCCTCATGCGGCGTGCCCGGCCGCCAGCCGAACTCCGGCGTGCCCACCCACGGCCACCAGTGCTCGGGCCCCGCCCCGCCGTCGAGCGTCCCGGCGCCGGTGATCGCGATGTTCTCCTGGCCGTAGGCGTAGACGAAGGGGGAGTAGTTGTAGCACTCGATGGCCGAGAAGCGGGTGTAGACGGCGGGGAGGTAGTCGGCGGGGTCGGTGCTGAACAGGATCGTCGCGCCCGCCTCCACGTGCAGGTCCACGTTGCTGAGCAGGTGGACGGCGCCGGTGGGGTACGTGCCCGCGGGCACCCGCACGTGGCCGCCGCCCGCTTGGTGGCACGCCTCGATCGCGGCGTGGAACGCCCCCGTCCACGTGCCCCCCGAGCCGCCGAACTCCGTGAGGTCGAACCACCGGTCGGGGAACTCCGGCGGTCGCACGCGCTCGCGCAACTCGTCGGCGTACCGCCACGCCTCTTCCTCGTTCATGGAACCTTCCTCATGCGCAGCGCGTGGTAGAGGGGCAGCGCGATCACCCAGGACGGGTTCCACGTGTTCGCCTCGCCTTTGCGCTGCCAGTTGGTCTGGAAGAACCCCTCACCCTGCTCGCCGGGCGTCTCGAAGCCCCAGTCGCCGGGCTCGCGGCAGATGCCCTGGCCCATGGCGTGCAGGATCGTCTCGGCCCTGACCGCGTACCGGGGCCGGCCGGTCAGCAGGCCGAACTCCATCAGCTCGGAGGTCGGGAAGAACACGTCGAGATGGTGGTTCTGCACGCTGACCGACGGCCAGCCGCACGCCTTGAACCCGCGCCGCCCGAACGTGCTGCCCGCGTCGAACTCCGGCGACCACACGTAGACGAACGTCAGCAGCCAGTCCGCCGCCGCCTCCGCCCACCGCGCGTACAGGTCGCGGCCGGTGAGCCGGTAGAGCTCGAAGGCGGCCAGGAAGTAGTACATCCCGGCCTCCTTGTCCTCGCCGGAGGCGTCCAGCGTGGCGTGCGCGAACGGCCGCTCGAACGTGGCCGCGTGCAGCCGGTGATAGTGCCCCAGCACCTCCTCGGCCCGCCGCAGCCACACCCGCTCGCCGCTCAGCCGGTACGCGCCCAGCATGGCCTGGACGCAGGCGATGCCGGCCGCGCTGACCATCGCCGAGAACGGCCGCCCGTCCGGCGTCCAGCCGATCGGGACGATGCCCTCCTGGAGCCTGGTCCGCCAGAAGAAGGCGGCGGCCTCCTCCACGGCCTCCTCCCACGCGGGCGGGACCGGCAGCCCCGCCTCCCTGAAGTGCAGCGCGATCCCGGCCAGGTCGGCTACCGTCTCGCCGTGGGCGCGGCTGGAGACGAAGTCCGCGCCGTCCTTGCGGAACGTCTCCCACCGGCCGTCGTCGAGCAGGTACCGGCCGTGCCGCAGCCCCGGGGTCGGCGTCCGGCTGCCCTCGACGTAGAAGTCCGCCGCCCGGCGGGTGCGTTCCGGGCGGCCGAGCAGGGCGTCGCACAGCGCGAGCTTGAGGCACTGGCCGGTCCAGCCGTACAGGTACGACCGGGGCCGCCCGTGGCGGGTGCCCTCGTAGGCGAGGTAGCCGTGGCCGGCCCAGCGCGCGTCCATGGCGTTGGCCTTGAGCCGGACGATGTCCTCCCGGCCGAGCGGGCGGGCGCCGTCGTCCTCCGGGTGGATCCGCGTATGGACGAGCTTCCTGAAGCCGTGGCCGCGCGGCTCGACCGCGCCCCAGTCGAGCGTGTGCCTGGTGGTGATCGTCTCGCCCGGGGCCAGGGTCCGGTAGCCGATCGGGTCGTCCGCGACCTCCGCCTTGCTGACGTAGCAGACGTCGGGCCTGCCGTCGAACATGATCACGCCGGTCATCGCCGCCACCGTCAGGCCCGGTGACCTGATGACGCCCAGGGAGTCGTAGGTGACCCTGCCCTCCTTGTCGCGGCGGGGGGCCGGGTGGGCGAAGAGGCTGACGTACCGGCCGGACCAGGCGGCGTTGACGGCGGGGACGGGCAGGCGGTCCTGCTCGCACACGAACCCGCCGCCCGGCTCGACGCGGGGGACCCTGCGGTGGGGGTCGGAGGAGGGGTTGCCGTTGTAGAGGACGCCGGGCATGGTGACGTTCGCGTCGTCGGTGGGGAGGGGGAGCAGGAGGCCTGCCGCCACGTCGGTCACCTCGTGCTCGGAGTCGTTGTGCCAGGTGGCGGTGAGGGTGAGCAGGCCGCCGGGGGTGAAGGCCAGCTCCAGCCTGGCCCCGAGCGGCCCCGTCCGCGCCGTCACCACCAGAGCCTCGCCCAGGGGCGCGAGCTGGACGGAGCCCGGGTGCTCGATCCGCCAGGGGCGGCCGGTGGAGGCGGTGAGCAGGCCGCGCAGCGGCGCCCGCAGGTGCGGGCCGTCCGCGTCGCGGTGGCGCAGCCGCACCTCGGGGCCGCCCTCGCCGGGCACCACCTCGACGACCTTCCCGCCCGGCTCGGTGAGGGCGGCGACAACAGCGGACGCCGTCACGCGTGCCTCCTGAGGCGGACGGCCTGGGCCCCGATGGCCGGCAGCGGGACCGTCAGCGTCCCGCCCTCCTGGACCCCGAGCGAGCCGACCGTCATCTCCCACGTGTCGATCACCTCGACCTCGTACCGCCCGGCCGGCACCTCGTACACCCGCTCAGGGAACCGGTGCTCGCCGCAGTACTCCAGGTAGAACTCTCCAGGCACCTCCAGCATCGGCGCGTCCCGATCCCGGTAACGCGCCTGCGCGGGCATCTCGGCGATCACCTCCCGCAGCAGCCCCAGCCGCGCCACGGCCGCGCCCGCCAGCGTGCCGCCGGCCTCCGACCAGGTCAGTCCCTCGTCGTCGAGGTACGACTCCCCGTGCGTGACGTACCGGCGCCGAACCGACCCGTCCCAGGCCTGGGCGACGACCTCCTCGGGGGTCAGGCTGTGCCATGGATCGTCCGAGTCCCCCTCGTACCCGCACATGTCCATGAGCACCGGCTTGTGGTGGTCGCGCGTCCCCACCCAGGCGTCGCGCGGGCTGCGCGCGGCCACGCTCCCGTGCGTGAACGCGCGCCGCCACAGCAGCGGCGAGCCCGCCTCTGCGGTGATCGACAGCGGGTGGTGCCCGGGGTCCTCCTCGGCGACCAGGTCCGCGAGACGTACCCAGTCATGTTCGGAAATTTCGGGGAAAAGGGTGGGGTCGGCGGCCAGCGACCACCACACGTTCGCGTGCGCGGCCAGCCGCGGCACCACCTCCGCCACCAGGCGGGCCGCCGCGTCCACGTCCCCGATGCCGTCGGAGGGGTGCAGCAGGACCAGCTCGGCCGTCACGCCGATCGCGCCCAGCTCCGCCACCCGCTCCTCCAGCGAGTCCAGCGAGCACCGCGTCGCGAACGCCGCCATCCGCACCCGGTCGAACGGCGACGACTCCAGCGTGGCCAGCGTCCGCGCCCGCCGCTTCTCGCCCTGCAGGTGCCAGCCGAGCGCGGTAGTGGCCAGCGAAATCATGATCACACCCTCGTCATTCGCAGCGCCAGGTACGGCCGGCTTGGCAGCCCGACGCGCGCCCGGTCCCGGTGCACCCCGTCCACCGGGGTGATCGTCATGTTCCAGGCGTCGATCAGCTCCACCTCGTAGTTCCCTTCCGGGAGTTCGACGGTCACGGAGGAGGGCCGGCGCCGGCCGAGGTAACGGAGCAGGACGCCGTCGCGGCGGGCCTCCATGACCTCGCGCAGGAACGCGATCCTGGCCGGGCTCTGCCCGCGCAGCTCGCCGCCGTTGCCGACCCACGGCCGGCCCGGCCCGCCGGTCACCACCTCGCCGTGCCCGACGTACCCGCCGCGCACCATGCCCTCCCAGAACCGGTCCACCAGCTCGGGCCCGCCGATGTTGCCCCAGCGTTTGCCCGCGTCCCCCTCGTAGGAGATCTCGTCGATCACCACGGGCTTGGGGCACGTACGCAGCCACTCGTCCGTCAGCGTGGCGTCCCAGTGCTGCACGCTCTGGTGCGTCACCCACGGCTTGGTGAAGTCGTACAGGGACGCGACCTCGTACATCCGCGTCCCGTTGTGGATCGACCGCAGATGCTCGTACGGGTCCAGCCGCACGACGGTCCGCAGCAGGTCGTCCCAGTCGGCGACGGTCTTGGCGTGGTTGAAGTCGTACTCGTTGGCGACCGACCACCACACGTTGCGGTAGGCCGCCAGGCGGGCGACGACGTGGCGCAGGTACGCGTGATCGGCCTCGCGCCCCATGTCCTCCACCCCGCGCAGACCCTCGTCGTACGGGTGGAAGAGGATCACGTCGGCCTCGACCCCGATGTCCCGCAGGTCCCGGATCCGGGCCTCCAGGTGCCGGAAGAACACCGGGTTGAAGCGCGTCTTGTCCAGCCCGCCGGGGTCGTCCCCGGCGAAGGGCACCTCGGGCGGCGACATCCGCCCGGTCGGCAGCACGCACATGCGGAGCTTGTTGAACGGCGAGGCCGCCAGCGTCCGCAGCGTCTCGCGCTCGCGCTCCTCGTCCATGTCGTGCGTCCAGTGGTAGCAGGTCGTCCCGAACGGCAGGTACGGCGTCCCGTCGGCGTACGCGAAGCCCGTCCCCACGGCCCGCACGGGACCGTGGTTGCCGGCGGACGCGGGCGTCACCTCGAAGCCGCCCGCGTGCCCGTCCAGCTCACTCACGTTGCTGACGGTCGTGAACCGCCACGGACCCACCGCGTCCGGCATGAACCGGACGCGGTAGACACCGTCGCCGTCGTAGAAGCCCTCGGCCTCCACGACGCGGTTGCGGTACCGGTACCGGGCCGACAGGCGAACCTCCGCGAAGGGGTTGCCGCCCGCCGGTCCGGCCAGCTCGATCTCGTGGACGCCCCAGCGCTCCACGGTGTCCGGAGAGGTCACCAGTCCTTCCCAGCGGCGGCCTGCGCCTTGATGTAGGCGGGGATGTCCTGCTGCTCGGAGACGGTCAGCGACTGCTCGGCCGTCATGCCGTCACGCAGCACGTGCTGGCGGAAGACCGAGTACAGCGGCAGGTCCCAGAACTCGGTGTTCTGGTAGTTCGACACGGTGGCGTTCTCGCCCCAGTACACGCCCGAGGTGTCGATGCCGGCCAGCTCGGGGACGCTCTTGCCGAAGTTCGACACGACATTGTCGGTCTGCAGGACGGCCTTGATGCCCTGCTTGGACAGCTCGGTCTGGGCCTCCTCAGAGACCAGCCACTTGACGATCTGCAGCGCCTGCTCCTTCTTCGCCGAGGACGGCGGGATGAACGCGGCCCGGGTGTTCGGCTGGTAGATCGCCTTGGAGCCCCGCTTGAGCACCGGGATGGAGGTGACCCCGATGTCGACGTTCTTGGCCTGCTCCTTGAACGACTCCTCGTCCCCGTCCTCGATGAACAGCTCGCTGCCGGCGTACATGTTCAGCCGCGACAGCGTCTCGACCGCCATGGCCAGGTGCCCCGGCCGGCTCATGTCGCCCTTGAAGAAGTCGGTGACGGTGGTGAAGTCGTTGCGCGGGATCTCCAGGAAGCGGTACAGGTTCTCCACGTACTGCTTCCAGCCGTTGCCGCTGATGCTGACCTTGACCTCTTCGGGCTTCGGCTCCTCGCTCGTGGTGGGCTGGAACGGGTAGAGGCCGAGCTGGTTGAACTCCAGGTACTGGTCGGGGTGCTGCATGTAGCCCTTGTAGTGGTCCAGGCCGTCGTCCCTGGTCAGCTTCTTGGCCATGGTGTACGCCTCGTCGTACGTCATGCCGGGCTTGGGGTACTTCACCCCGAACTTGTCGAAGATCTTCTTGTTGTAGAGCAGCACGTGCTCGTCGATGAACAGCGGCACGCCGTAGACCCCGCCGTCGGAGCGCGACTTGACCAGCTCCACGCTGGCCTTGTTGAGCTTGCTCAGGTCGATGCCGGCCTTCTGGAGGTCGGGGGTGAGGTCGCCGACCCAGCCCATCGGCTCCAGGTCGCGGTCGATGCGGGACTTCGGGTCCTCGATGATGATGTCGGGGGTGACCCCGGCGCTCTTGAGGTTCTCGTAGCGTACGGGGAGGTCCCACGTCGCGTACTTGATCTTGACACCGGGGAACGCAGCCCGCAGCCTGTTCCCGATGATCTCGTCGAAGACCCTGGTCCCCTGCCTGTTCCCGTCGACGCTCGACTCGAACGGCTTGTAGTTGGCGGCGAAGATGAACAGCTCGTCGTCACAGACGCTGAACGGCTGGTTGTACTTGTTGGGGACGTTCTTACACTCCCCAGTCGATGCGCCCGCCGAGGCGTTCGCGGGGGTGGCGACGACGGTCAGAGCGAGCGCGAGCAGCGCGAGCCCGCGGGTCTTGTGGTTCATTCGGTCTCCCCCTTGGAAGGCGTGTAGCTGC
This sequence comes from Nonomuraea sp. NPDC051941, assembly GCF_044593615.1. NCBI lineage: Bacteria > Bacillati > Actinomycetota > Actinomycetes > Streptosporangiales > Streptosporangiaceae > Nonomuraea > Nonomuraea sp. NPDC051941. Next base: position 85,007 of record NZ_JBIUCF010000018.1, on the reverse strand, counting down.
ACTGGCGCACGACATTCCGCCGGACGCCGCTCCTGAATTCGGTGATCGTGTGCTCGGGCCAGTTCGACAGCAGGCCCACGGCGTCACGCAGGTAGGACTCGTTGAAGACGACGTGCCGGATGTTGTTGCGGTTGTAGGAATAGACCATGTGGATGAAGCCGTCGCTGCTCTGCGTCATCACCGGATAGGTGAACTGCGGCCCCGACTGTGCCTCCACGTCGACGGAGTTCTCCCAGGTCCGGCCCTTGTCGGGAGACAGCGACACCCGCATGGGGGAGCGGTGCTCGACCCAGGGGTTATAGGCCAGCACCAGCTTGCCGTCGTCCAGTTTGAGCGCGGCGATCCGCGAGTTCGGGTTGCCGATGGGCTCGGCCACCGGCGCGCTCCAGGTGCGGGCGAAGTCGGTCGACACGCTCTTGTAGATCGCGCCGTCGCCGGTGCGCATGTAGGCGACCAGCTTGCCCGGCTCCACCTCGACGACCGTCGGCTGGATCGAGCTCTTCGCCGTCTTGATCCAGCTCGTGTGCTCCTCCGGATACGCCTTCCACGTGCTCATGTCCTGGCTGAAGACGTAGAAGCCGGAGCTGGACCCCGCCTCGTCGTAGATCGGCAGCAGTACCTCGCCGTTGGACATGCGGATCGGGTTGGTGCCGACCATCCACCCCCACTCCTTGCGGATGTAGGTGGGCTGGCTCCAGGTGTGGCCGCCGTCGTCCGAGGTGATCAGCCGGATCGGGGCCTGTTCCCAGCCGTGCCCCTCGATCGTCACGAAGAACAGGTAGAGGCGCTTGCCGTCCGACCACAGCACCGGGTTGCCGTCGGCCTTGCCCGGCTCGTCGAACACCACCTCGGGCTTGGACCACGTCTTCTTGCCCACCGCCAGGCGCGACAGGTAGAGCGCCTGGTTGGGCGCTCCCTCCGAGGTGCCGCCGTAGTAGACGGTCAGGATGTCGCCCGTCGGCGCCTGCGCGATCGCGGCCGCGTGCACCTTGGGCACGTTCGGGTCGGGAGCGGCCACGTCCTGGCGGCAGGCGTACGAGCCGGTCGGCTCCACCCGCACCACGCCGCCGCCGTCATCGGTGACGTACGACGGGACGGCCACGGCCACCGCCAGCGCGCCGTACAAGATGCTCTGCCTGAATCTCATGGCTGGTCAATCTCCAGATATTTGATGGTCTTCCGCAGGTAGGAAAAGGCGACGTGGAGGCGTCCGCCGCCGCCGTCGATGACGCTCGGGTAGGAGTAGCCGAGCTCGTTCTGCCAGTACTCGGGGTCGGCGTCCTGCAGCACCCGCCGGTGCGGCCACCGGGCGCCGCCGTCCTCCGACACCGCGAGGACCAGCGGGGTGCGCAGTGCCTTCCTGCGCCGCTCCCCGTTCTTGGTCACCCATCTGAACTGGTCGCGCTCCAGGCTCGCGTCGTTGTAGACGAGCGCGAGCCGGCCATCCACCCTCGTGAGCTGGACGGAGGAGTCGTTGTTCGGCAGGTCGGTCCGTTCGGGAGCCGACCACGTACGGCCGTCGGCGGAGGCCGAGGCGTGGACGCGGCCCGCCTTCCGGTCCCTGAACAGCGCGAGCAGCCGGCCGTCCGGCCGCCGCGCGATCGTCATCTGCACCAGGTCGCGGCTGCCGGGGACCGGGTGCTCGGTCCAGGTGCGCCCGCCGTCCGCGCTGACCTCGACGACGCTGCGGTCGCCGGAGGCGCCGCAGTGGTAGGCGGGCAGCAGCCAGGTGCCGTCGTCCAGGATCAGCGGCGGGTGCCGCACGAAGATCCCTGGCTCGGCGAGCAGCACCCGGGGTTCGCTCCACGTACGTCCGGCGTCCGCCGAGGTCCTGGCCACGACGTGCGCGCTCTTCTGGTCGTACGGCTCGCTGGAGGTGTGCAGCAGCCAGAGCAGCCCGTCCGCCTCGAACAGCACCGGGTTCTGCTCGCTGCGCTCCGGGTCGGCGGCGATCACCTGGGGCGGTTCCCAGCGGTCGCCGGCCAGCCGCGACAGCACGACGTCGGTGCCGGGGTGGCCCTCCTCGGGGCCGCTGAACCAGGTGCACAGCAGGTCGCCGCCCTGGGTGCGCAGCAGGTTGGCCGCGTGGTTGTCCGGGCCGTGCGGTGCGGGCAGCAGCGCCTCGCGCGCGCCCGGAAGGTCCGCCGACGGCCTGACAACGCCGTCGAAGCGGGGATCACTCATGCCTTCACCTCCCGTACGTCCGGGTCCGGCACGCCGCGCAGCTCCAGCTCCTCGGCCAGGTGGCAGGCCACCCGGCGGCCCCCGATCTCGCGCAGCGGCGGCGGCTCCGTACGGCAGGTGTCCCTGGCGTACACGCAGCGCGGATGGAACGGGCAGCCCGTCGGCACGTGCGCCGGGTCGGCGATGTCGCCCAGCAGCTTGATCCGCTCCCGGTGCCGCTTGGCCGCCGGGTCCGGGTCGGGCACCGCCGACAGCAGCGCCTCGGTGTACGGGTGCAGCGGCCGCGTGTACAGCTCCTCGGTGGGGCCCTGCTCGACGACCTTGCCGAGATACATGACCGCGACCACGTCCGAGACGTGCTCGACGATGCCCAGGTCGTGGCTGACGAACAGGTAGGCCAGGCCCGAGTCCTCCTGCAGGTCCCTCAGCAGGTTCAGGATCTGGGCGCGGACCGACACGTCCAGCGCGCTCACGGCCTCGTCGGCCACCACCAGCCGGGGTGACAGGGCCAGCGCCCGCGCGATCCCGACCCGCTGCCGCTCGCCGCCGCTGAAGGCGTGCGGGTAGCGGTTGGCGTACTCGGGGCGCAGGCCCACCCGGTCGAGCAGCTCGCCGACACGTTCGTCGATCTCCTCCTTGGAGCCGTACCTGTGGGCGCGCATCGGCTCGCCGATGATCTCGCGCAGCGTCTTGCGCGGGTTGAGCGAGGAGTGCGGGTCCTGGAAGATCATCCGCACCTGCGCCCGGTACGGCTTGAGCTCCTTCTCCTGCAGCCCCGCCACGTCGATGACCGAGCCGTCCGGCTGCCGGTAGAGCATGCGCCCGCCGGTCGGGTCGTGCGCCCGCACGATGCACCGGCCGAGCGTGGTCTTGCCGCAGCCGGACTCGCCGACCAGGCCGAGCGTGCTGCCCGGCTCGATGGCCAGGTCGACCTCGTCCACCGCCTTCACCGCGCCCACCTGGCGGCCCAGCAGCCCGCTGCGGATGGGGAAGTGCTTGGTCAGCCCCTCGATGCTGAGCAGGGGTTCCGTGCTCACGCTTCCTCCTCGTAGAGCAGGCAGGAGACCTCGCGGTCGGCCATCGGGACCCGGCGCGGCAGCACGACGTCGCACTTCCCGGCCACGACGGAGTCGCAGCGCGGGTGGAACGGGCAGCCGTCCGGCCGCGCGTACGGCGGGGGCACCATGCCCTTGATGGCCGTCAGCCGGGTCCGCGAGGCCCGTCCGAGCCGGGGCATCGAGCGCAGCAGCGCCCGCGTGTACGGATGCCGGGGCGCGGCCAGCACCTGCTCGGCCGCCCCGTACTCCACGACCCGGCCCAGGTACATGACCGCCATGCTGTCGGCCACCTGCGCGGCCACCCCCAGGTCATGCGTGATCATCATGATCGCCATGCCGAAGTCCGCCTGCAGGTCCCGCAGCAGCTCCAGGATCTGCGCCTGGGTGGTCACGTCCAGCGCCGTCGTCGGCTCGTCGGCGATGAGCAGGCTCGGCCGGCACGACAGCGCCATCGCGATCATCGCGCGCTGCCGCATCCCGCCGCTCAGCTCGAACGGGTACGCGTCCACCCGGCGCTGCGGCATGGGGATGCCGACCCGGTCGAGCATCTCGATCGCGCGCCGCCGGGCGGCGGCCTTGCCGACGTTCTCGTGCAGCCGGACCGCCTCGACGATCTGGCTGCCGATCGTGTGCACCAGGCTCAGCGAGGCCATCGGCTCCTGGAACACCATCGCGATGTCCCGCCACCTGACCTGCCGCAGCAGCCGGCGGTTCGCGCCGACCAGCTCGACGGGGCCGCTGTCGCGGTGCAGCGTGATCCGCCCGCCCTCGATGTGGCCCGGCGGGTCCACCAGGCGCAGGATCGACCGGGCCATGACGCTCTTCCCGCAGCCGGACTCGCCGACGATGGCGAGCGTCTCGCCCTTGCGCACCCGCAGGTCCACGCCGTCCACCGCGCAGACCACGCCGTCGTCGAGCAGGAAGTGGGTGCGCAGGTCCTCGATCTCAAGCAGCACGTCGTCTGCGGCCACGCCGGACCCTCCTGTTCCCGTACGGATCGGCGGCGTCACGCAAGCCGTCACCGAAGAAGTTCATGGCCACCACGACCACCACCACCGCGACGCCCGGCGCCAGCAGCCAGGGGGCGTTCGCGACCACGCGGATGTTCTGGGCGCCCTCCAGCAGCACCCCCCAGCTCACCGCCGGCGCCTGCAGGCCGAGCCCGAGGAAGCTCAGGCTGGTCTCGCCGAGGATCATGCTCGGGATGGCCAGCGACAGCGACGCGATGATGTGGCTGGCGAACGACGGGATCATGTGCCGGAAGATGATCGACAGCCGGCCCACGCCGTCCAGCCGTGCGGCCATGACGAAGTCCTCCTCGCGCAGCGACAGGAAGCGTCCGCGCACGTCCCTCGCCAGCCCGGTCCACCCGATCAGCGACAGGATCACCGTGATGGCGAAATACCTCGTCAGCGGCCCCCAGTCGGTCGGGAGCGCGGCCGAGAGCGCCATCCAGAGCGGCAGCGTCGGGATAGCGATCAGGAACTCGATGACCCGCTGCACGGCGTTGTCCACGCCGCCCCCGAAATATCCGGATATGCCGCCTATGAGCATGCCGAGTAAGAAGCTCGCCGCGACCCCCACCAGGCCGATCGACAGCGACACCCGGGCCCCGTGGATGAGCCTGGACAGCAGGTCGCGCCCGTTCTGGTCGGAGCCCAGCAGGAAGACCGGCTCGCCCTTGGTGACCGGGCCGATCAGGTGGAGGTCCGACGGGATCAGGCCCAGCAGCTCGTACTCGTCGCCGTGCACGAACAGCCCGACGTCGATCCGCTGCCCGGGGTCCTCGGTGTAACGCTGCTCGTACGTCTTCGGGTCGCGCTCGGTGCGGTAGCCGTGCACGTACAGGCCGAGGTCGCCCGAGAAGCGCAGCACCTGCGGCGGCGCGTACGTCATCGACGTGTTCGCGGTCGAGCTGGACATCGGCGCGAAGAACTCCGCGAAGATCGCCACGAAATACACCGGCACCAGGATGGCCATCCCGGCCAGCGCGAGCCGGTGCCTGCGGAACTGCCGCCACATCAGCCGCCACTGCGGCAGCGTTCCCACTTCCTTGGTCGGTCGCCTGAGGAACATGCGGCGCTACTCTCTCTTGTACCGTTTACGGATTCGCGGGTCCCACCAAGCCAGCGCCAGGTCGCTCACCACGGTTCCGATCACGGTCAGCGTGCTGAGGATCATGATGAAGCTGCCGACCAGGTACATGTCCTGGTTCATGACGCCGTTGAGCAGCAGCGGGCCGCCGGTCGGCAGGCTCATGACCACCGACACGATCGTCTCCCCGCCGATCAGGCCGGGCAGCAGCCAGCCGACCGTGCTGAAGAACGGGCTGAGCGACATCCGCACCGGATACTTCAGCAGCAGCTTCCACTCCGGCAGGCCCTTGGCCCTGGCCGTGTGCACGTACGGGCGGTAGAGCTCGTCCAGCAGGTTCGCCCGGGTCACCCGGATCATGCCGGCGGTGCCCGACACGCCGATCACCACGATCGGCACCCACAGGTGGCCGAGCAGGTCGAGGACCTTGCCCAGGTTCCAGGCGGCGTCCTGGAACTCGGGGGAGAACAGGCCGCCGACGCTCTGGCCGAAGAAGCGGAAGCCGACGTACATGAGGACCAGCGCCAGCATGAACTCCGGCACCGCCATGCCGATGAACCCCAGGAACGAGAAGCCGTAGTCACCCCACGAGTACTGCTTGACCGCGCTGTAGATGCCGATCGGGAACGCGATCGCCCAGACCATGAGCAGCGAGCTGATCGACAGCACCGCCGACAGCGCGACCCGCTCGCCGATGAGCGTGGAGACCGCCTGGTTCCAGGCAAACGATTGACCAAAATCGCCGTGCAGGAGGATCGCCGTGATCCAGCGCCAGTACTGCAGCAGGAGCGGGTCGTCGAGGCCGTACCGGTGCCTGAGGTTGGCGATCTCCGCGGGGGTGAGGCCCTCGCCGCCCGCCTGCGCGTTGGCCACGAGCGTCGAGACGTAGTCGCCCGGCGGCAGGTTGATGATGACGAACGTGACGATCGAGATCGCCCAGAGCGTCACCACCACGTAGACCAGGCGGCGGCCGAAGTATCCCAGCACGTCGGCTCCTCAGAGGGAGTACTGCTCGGGCTGGGTCGGCCCGGGGCTGGTGAGTGCGTTGGCCATCGAGTCGGGCACGTTCTTGAAGCTGTTCGACACGATGCCGTACTCGTCCGGGTACGTGCTGATCCCGATCGCGTAGAACTGCTGCGCCGCGATCTCGACCACCTTCCTGGCGGACTCGATCGCCTTGGTGGTGTCGGGCTCGGTGCGCATCGTGGTGAACGCCTCCAGCTGGTCGCGCACCTCCTTGGGCGGCTCGTCGCCGGCCTTGCCCTTGCTGCCGTACCACTGCGCCCAGCGGATGGCGTAGCGGGCGCTGCCGGAGTTGCTCGGCACGTAGTAGTGGTCGCCGCCGGTGCCCGTGATGATGTCGAAGTCGCTGCACGTGTACGTGGAGGCCTGCGGTTGGTTGGCCATCGTGCGCTCGGTGAACAGCGTGCCCGCCACCGGGTCCACCCGCAGCCCGACCCCGACCGCCTCCCAGCCCTTCTTGACGAACTCCAGCGCCTCGGTGTGGTGCGGGAACTCGGTGCTGGCCATGACCGTGACGATCAGCGGCTTGCCGTCGGGGCCCAGGCGCTTGCCGTCGGCGTCCTTCTTGGTCAGCCCGGCCTTGTCGAGGTGCTCGTTCGCCTTCGCCGCGTCGAACTCGGTGTACTGCTTGCCGAACGCCTCGTTGTGGACCACGTTCCGCTTGGACGGCGCGGCCTGCCACGGCTCGCCCTGGCCCGCGTACACGCCGTCGATGATCTCCTTGCGGTTGATCGCGTACGACAGCCCGATCCTGAAGTCCTTGTTCTGGAACAGCTTGCGCAGCTCGTCGTCCGCGATGTTCTGGTTGAACTGGATGATCATCGTGTTGCTGAGCCGGCTCGGTATGTCGAACAGCCGGTACTTGCCCTTGGCGGAGTTCTGGGAGACCAGCGGCTTGTTCTCCGGCGTGTTGAAGTTGCGCAGCTGCATGCCGATCTCGCCGTTCATGATCTTCAGCAGCTCGACCTGGACGTCGCCCAGCACCTCCGCCCGGTAGCGGTCGATGTACGGGAGCTGGCGCCCCTGCTGGTCGACCTTCCAGTAGTACGGGTTGCGCTCGGCCACCAGCGCCGTGCCCTTGCCGATCGGGTTGGTCACCTTCCAGGCGTGCAGCGTGGGCTGGTCGGCGTTGTGCCACGGGTCCTGCTTCAGCATGAACAGCTGCGTCCAGTCCTCGAGCTGCTGGTCCTTCGCGAGCTGGTCGGCCTCCGGGTTGTACTTCTTGTGGAACTGCTTGAGGTAGTGCTTGGGCAGCAGGAACCCGCTCAAACCGGGCCGCTCGAAGGTCGCGACCGCGATCTGGAACAGCAACCCCGCCTTCGGCTCCTTGTAGACATAGCGGACGGTCCGGTCGTCCACCTTCTCGACCTTCACCCGCTCGGTGGTGCTGCCGTTCTCCAGGAAGAGGTCGTAGATGCCGGTGGTGTGCAGGTCGTGGTACGTGGCCACGTCCTCGAAGGCGAACATCAGGTCGTCGGCGGTGCACGGCTGGCCGTCCGACCACTTGAGGCCCTCGCGGAGGCGGAAGACGTACTCCCGGCCCGCGTCCTTGACCTCGAACTCCGCCACGTTGGCCACGATGTCCTCGGGGCCCTTCTGGCCGTTCGTGCCGGGCTTGAGCCTGACCAGCGGCTCGTACCCGATGGTGTTGATCAGCCAGTCGATGTCGTCGTCGCCGACGATGGCCGAGGCCCAGGTGCCGCCGTACGCGCCCGGTTCCTTCAGCGGCGTGACGACGAGGGGGTTCTTCGGCAGGCGCTGCTCCAGCGGCGGCAGCTTGCCGCTCTTGACCAGCTGCGCCAGCGCCGGGGACTCCTTGGCGGACATGTCGGCGGCCTGGACGGCGCCGCCGGTGTCGGGGCTGGTGTCGAGGAAGCTGCAGCCAGTGGCGGTGGTCAGCAGGAGAAGGCCGCCGCCGCGGAGGAGGTTCCTCCTCGTGAACGGTTGGTGGGTCATGGGGGGTACTCCAGTTCTAACGATTGACCTGCACCAGGCTGAATCTGGCCGTGGTGTAGGCGTGGACCGCGTTCGCCTCCTGGTTGCCGTCGACCGCGAGGCCGATGTAAAAGCGGCCGGTCCGCATCACGATGCGCTCGTAGCCGATGCGGTCCCAGTTCAGCGAGTTGGACGACAGGAAGGCCTCGAACTCGTTGTCCCCGGTCAGCAGGCTCCGGCAGACCAGGCGCAGCCAGTACGGCTTCTTCGGGTTCAGCGGGTCCTCGCCGGCGGCCGGCCAGATGCCGACGCTGGGCTGCTTGCCGTTCGAGGCGACCCTGATGGCCTTGGCGCGCATGCCGGCGCCGTCGTCACCGCTCGCGGACAGGCCGATGCCGGCCATCATGAACGGTGAGTTCGGCGCGAGGTCCTGACGCACCATGATGCCCGCGACGGCGTCGACGTGCCCCATGCTGATGCTGTCCACCCGCGCGGTGATCTCGATGACCTCGCCCCGTTGGCTGAACCCGACGGCCTGATAGGCGAAGTGGAAGGAGTCCTTCCAACCGGCGATCTTCCCGGACCCCTTCAGCGTGAACACGCCGTCCTTCAGCGCCGTGCTCCCGGGGATGGCCACCTCGCCGATGTCCTTCGCCGTCCACGGCTTGTGGGTCATGGTGCGGGTGACGTGGATCGGCACCAGCGACGAGGTGGTCGCCGACCCTGTGCTGTCGGTCGCGCGCGCCGTCAGGGAGTAGGTGCCGTCGGTCGCGTCCGTCCAGGTCGCCTGGTACGGCGCCGCGGTGGCCTCGCCGATCTTCTTGTCGCCGTGGAAGAACTCGACCTTGGCGATGGACGCGCCGTCGAGGGCCTTGGCGTCGGCCTGGACGACGACGGACTGCTGGTCCGTGTCCGCCGCGAACACCTGGTCGATCTTGGGGGAGAGAATCGCCACCTCGGGGTTGCGGGCCCCGGCTCGCTGGATGGAGTTCAGGTAGCGCTCCAGGTTCGTGTACCCGCTGCCGTCCACCGTCTTGGCGTCGTCGGCGTTCTCCGGGTTCAGCCCCTGGGCGGTCTCCCACTCGTCCGGCATGCCGTCGTGGTCGCTGTCGGCGGGAGCGGGCGCCTCGGGCGGCGCCGGCAGCCAGCCGCCCACGTCCTTCTGGGAGTTGATGTGGCGTCCCGTGCCGGTGCGCGCCTCGTTGATCAACCTGGCGTCGATGGCGTCCCGTCGCGGCAGAATGGCTCCGGCCTGTTCCAGGACCGTCGCGAACGCCTGCTGCGCGGGCTGCTCCGTGATGCCGTTCTCGAACTCCACCGGCCTGGGCCGCAGCGTGATGCCGCCGGTCGGGTAGGTGATGCCGAGCGTGTTGTCGGTCGTGAGGTCGGCGTGGCCCTCGACCGTGTTGCCGCTGACGTGCCACTCGCCGAACCGGCCGGGTGCCACGATCGTTCTGGCGATCGGGGGCAGCGTGTTGGGGCCGGGCTTGTAGTAGTTGCCGATGATGTTGATGCCGTTGGCCCACTCGCCGCCGTAGCAGGTCGTGATCCCGGGGTTGTAGATCACGTTGTTGCGGTGGTCCACCACCAGGCTCATGCCCTCGGTGAAACTGAAGCGCGGGTTGCGGCCGTTCTCGTGGATGAGCAGGTTGTGGTGGTAGGTGATGGTGTCGCCGCCCCACAGGCCGCCCATGCCGTGCCGGCCCTTGGGGTGCACCGAGTTCACCAGGCCCTCGGAGATGATGCACCACTGGACGGTCACGTTGGTGTTGCCGTAGACGGAGAAGCACTCGTCCACGCCCCAGCTGAAGGAGCAGTGGTCGATGATGATGTCCCGCACGCCACGGGCGCCGAAGGTGTCGATGGCGGTGCCGAGTTCGTCGCCGCCGCGGAAGCGCAGGTGGCGCAGGATGATGTTGCTGCCCTTGATCTGCGTCTCGTTGCCGATGACGGTGATGCCGTGACCGGGGGCGGTCTGGCCGGCGATGGTGAGGTTCGAGCCGGTGATGTCGAGGCCGCCCTTGATCTTGATGTTCCCGGAGACCCGGAAGACGACCGTCCCGTCGGACTTCGCCACCGCCTCGCGTAATGACCCGGGGCCGTCGTCGTCGAGGGTGGTCACCTCGTACACGGCGCCGCCCCGGCCGCCGGTGGAGTACATCCCGGCCCCCTCGGCGCCGGGGAAGGCGGGCACACCCTTCGCCCTCACCTTCGGCGCGATGGTGGGCGTGGGGCTCGGGCTGGGCGGTGCCGCCACACCGGAGGTGCCCGCCCATGCCACGGCGGGCGGAACCAACGCCGCGGACCGCACGAAATCCCGGCGACTGAATTCTGATTGCTGGCGATCGAAGCCTTCGGCCTCGCTCATGCGAAACGCTCGCTTTCTGCCCCGAATAGACAGGGCTGTGCCGTCTTTCGGCACGACTCCGGACCACGCTGTCGCTAAGTGAGAATTTTTATTCAGCCATGAATGGAGTGGATTCATCACATCGTGAACGACACCGTTGTGACTGTCAAGAGCGCTTTCCAACCCGCCAGATCCAGCGTCAACCCCCGCAGCGGGCCCACCCGAACCCGCCCACCCACCTCACACCGCCCCGGGCCGCCCGGCCTGCCCCGCCCCCACGAGCCTGAGGCCCTCACTAGCCCGATGCCGTGATTACGCCTTTGGGCGCGCACGCCGACGGCCTCCGTCGCGCGGGATCGCCGACCCGCCGCCCAAGCCCGGCACACCTCCGGCACGCAACCCCGGCGGCCTCCTCCGGCATGCAAGCCAGGCGACCTCCGCCGCGCAAGACCTACCGCCCTCCGGCACGCGGGCGCGGCTCGGCGCACGAGGCACGGCGCCCAGCCGGCTCCTCACCGGCCCTCAGGCAGCCGCGCCCAACCGGGCCCCAGCAAGACCGCCCCCTGACCAGGCGAAGGTCAGTCCTTCAGGAGTTGCTCAGCCACGCCCACATCCGTGATGAGCGTGTTCACCCACCCCCCACGCAACGCCGCCCGAATGGCCGCCGTCTTCCGGCGACCCCCCGCGATGGCGATCCGCCGCGGCACCCGCAGCAGATCAGCCGCCGAGATGCCAAGAATGCGCTCCTCGAGCGGCGACGCGATCAGCCGTCCCTCGGCGTCGAAGAAGCGCAGGCACACGTCACCCACCGCCCCCAACTCCCGCAACGTCTCGAAGTCCTCCTCCGAGATGGCGTTGCCGCTGTCACGCAGCAGCGGCGACGGGTCCAGGCTCCCGATCCCCACCAGCACCGTGGTCAGCCGCGACCAGGCATCCACGACCTGCCGTACGACGTGATCGTCCGAAAGCGCCTGCCGGGCGGCGGCGGACCCGACCAGGCCGGGCGCGGGCAGGAAGACGGGCTCGGCGCCCGTGAGGTCGGCCAGGTGGGCGGCCAGGCGGGTGGCCTGGACCTGCGCGGAGCCCTTGCCCACCCCGCCGATGAGCTGGACGACCTCCTCCGCCACCTGCACCGGGCGGCGCTGCATGGCCTCCACCGTGGCCAGCAGGCTGGCGCTCCAGGACGAGATGCCCAGGTGCTCGCCGCCGATCAGCGTGGCGTCCAGGTAAGTGGCGCCGGCCGAGCCCAGCGCGGCCACCACGTCGTGGTTGTCGCCGGTGGCGTCCACGACGATGATCTGCTCCACGCCGTACTTGCGCTCGAGGTCCTCCTCCAGTAACGCGTGCACGCCGCTGGGCACCACGACCACCGTGCGTACGATGCCGATCTCCGCGGCCTCCTTGAGCAGCCGCGACACCCGCGGCTGCGAGATGCGCAGCTGCGCCGCGATCTGCGGCTGGCGTACCCCGTGCTCGTGGTAGAGGCGGGCGACCCGCACCAGGAGCCGCATGCGTTCCGACTCCTGGCTGAGCCGGCGACCGCTGAACCTCATGGGCTCACCGCCGGAGCGGCCCTTCTCGAACTGACTGTCAGCTCCCACGATCGCTGGCCTCCGCTTCGGCTCCGCCGCTCATGCTGGTCCGGTGGCGAGCCCGGGCCACTGCCGAGTGCCATTCTGCTAGCCCGCGGCCACGCTCGCACCACGATGCCCCGGGTACGTGGCACGCGCCACGACCCGCCACCCAGGACAGCACCCGACGGGACCGTACACCGACCGCGCCACCGCCACCCCCGCCGGCTCCACCCGCCAGCCACGCCGCCCCAGCACCGTCGCCCCGCTGCCCCGGTTGCCGCAGCCGCCCCAGCACCGTCCCTCCACACCCGGGTCGCCGTGGTCGGTCCGGCACCACCGAACGGCCCCTTCGAGGTCGTCGGCCCAGCACCGTCGCCCTGCACCCAGGTCGCCGTCGCCCGTCCGGCACCGCGGAAGGGCCCGTTCGACGTGGTCGGTCGAGCGCCGTCGGCCCGCTCCCAGGTCGCCGTCGCCCGTCCATCGCCGCGGAAGGGCCCGTTCGACGTGGTCGGGTCAGCACCATCGGCCCGCGGCCCGTTCGACCTGGTCCGCGCCGCGCCGAGGCCGCCGAACGACCCCAGCATCGTGTGCAGCCCACTCCTCCGGCCCAGGGTCGCGAGCCGGGCGAGCCCCGCCCGAGCCGCAGGCCGCCGGCAGGGTGCCCGACCGCCCCGCTCCCACCCCCGAACGCCAGCGAGCCCACGTCGCACCCCTCCCTCCCACCATCGCGCCTACCGCCGGGCGAAGGCCTGCAGCTTCGCGAAAAAGTCCTCGAAGATGAACCGCGAGTCGATCGAGTCGTACGTACGGATCGCCCGATTTTCGAGGGAGAAGTCGTACGACCCGTCGTGGCGGAAGTTCGGGGCGGGGCGCTCCACCCACGTCCCGCAGTCGGGGTGGAGCATCAGCCCGATCGCGGGCGAATCGCCGAGCGCGCGGAACTCGATCGACGGCCCGCTGTGCTGCTCGTTCCACTCGACGAGCTGGCGCACGAGGTACTCGCCGATCTCGCCGTACGGCGCCACCTTCGCGTCGAGCTCGGCGTATCCGACCGCCGTCATCCGGTACGTCGGCGCCGGGACCTGCCAGACCTTGACCGCCGAGGAGAACACGACATTGGCCGCCACGATGTCGTTGGACAGGTTGAACTCCGGCCGGGCGGGCAGGCCGCCGCGCCCGTCGTACCCGTTGCCGCCGATCCAGATCACGGTCACGTCCCGCTCGGCGATGCGCGGCTCCAGGAGCAGGGCCGAGGCCATGTCGGTCAGCGGGCCGAGGAAGGCCACGTACAGCGGCTCCGGGACGTCCCGCATGGCCTCTTCGATGATCAGGTCCGCGCCGGGCGACGGGACCGGGGTGACCACGTCGGGCAGCGCGTACGGGGCGCCGTCCTCGACCCTGACCGTGCCGTCGAGCTTCATCAACCGCAGCAACAGGTCGATTTCCGCGCGGCTTTCCTCCAGGCTCGACCGGGTGCGGCGATTGCCGAAATGCGCGGCGATCAGCCCGCGAATATCGAGGCTCGGTGAGAGCAGGGCGTGCACGATGGCGAATTGGTCGTCCGCCTCGTTTTTGGCGTCGGTGTTGACGATCACTCTGCGCCGGTGGGAAAAGGTACGGCCCGCCATGCACACCCTTCCAATTATCTTGAATATCTATTCAAGTACGTATCTATATTCCGATATTATGTTGTGACATTTGTGGTGTCAAGGTCCCAGAGGATGACGGACAGCGCGAACGGCGAGATGGTGTGGTCGTCGTGCGTGGCGTCCTCAAGGAGATCCCACCGTCCGTGCTCGGGCCGCCCGCCGGCGAGCAGCGCCACCCGGTCGCGTACCGGGGCCTGGTAGACGCGGTGCCCGACCCCGTTGAAGCAGCACTCGTCGAACCGGTTGAGGATCTGCACCTGCCCGCGCCCCGGACCGACGGACGCCAGCACGTACATGTCGAGGAAGTCGTCGGAGGTGGCGGCGTAGAAGCCGGGCAGCGCCTCCTTGGTCTGCTCCCAGTCGCCGGTCGTGGGGCGCGGCTTCGGCGAGGCGGGGCGTAGGAAGAACGGCAGCGACCCGGCCGTGGGATAGCTGCGGGTGACGCGCGGGTCGAGCGCCGCGAACACCGTTGTCGTCCAGCCCCCGCCCGACAGGCCGATCATCTCGACGGAGGCCGGCCGGTACGTGGCCTGCGCATAGTTGAGGGTGATCGTGAGCGGTTCGAGGAAGAAGGTGAGGGCGGAGAACTCGGTGCTCTCCCAGGGCGGGAGCTCGCGGTGGGAGGGGTTCGGCAGCAGCTTCGCCGGGTCCTTGGGGTCGGCGATCTGCTGCTGGTTCCAGTGCTGGAACGGCATCGCGTACGCCATCACCCGATAACCGCGGTCGAGCAGGGCCTGGACGGTGCGGAGCATGGTGTCGAACGGCTCGCCGTGGCCGTTGTGGTAGAGCGCGAGGCGCCGGTTCCAGGCGCGGCGCGGGACGATGTCGTACACCTTGGCCGAAACCTGGTAGCCCAGGGGGACCGTCAGCCGGTCGATCCGGCGAACACCCGTCAGGGAGGCGAAGTCGGGAGCCGACACGTCGGTCTCAACGGTGGGGAGCGTCTTCGGCTGCCCCGCGCCCTTCCAGATGTAGTCGATCATGCCCTTGCGTTTGGCGGCGATGTCGGCGGCCGACGCGATTCCGATCAGCGGCTCGATGTCGACGCCGGCGACGGCGGCCGGCAGCGTCTTGTACTCGGGCCCGAACCTGTCCGCCACCTCCTGATTGACCGGCGCCACCGGCCGCGGCGCCCCCTTCCCCCCGCGCACCCCCTCGTTCAGCCCACCCGTCCCCGCCGCACTCCCGCTCCCGGCCGCACTCTCGGCCCCGGCCGCGCTCCCGCTCCCGGCGCGGCCCACGACCCCGGCCCCCGCACCGGTACGACTCGCCGCCTCGGCCGGCCCCGCGACGACGGCAGCCCCGATACCACCCAGCACCCCGCCCAGCAGAGCACGCCTACTCGCCAACTTGTCCATCTCATCCATTCCTTCCACTACGTCAAACCCGTGATCTCAGCCCCCGCCACCACCCCGACCCGGTTACCGGGAGGTGCACCGCCCCGGCTCAGTGGCCGGAGCCGTATCGCCCCGATCCGATGGCCGGGATGCGCCGCCTTGGTCCGGTGGCCGGGAGGTGCACCTCCCTGGCTCGTTCTCTGGGAGGCGTCTCGCCTTGGTTCGGTGGTCGGGAGGTGCACCGCCTTGGTCTGGCGGCCAGGAGGCGCACTGCCCTGGTCCGGTGGCCGGGGTGCACCGCTCCGGTCCGGTGGCCTGGAGAGGTACCGCGGCGGTCCTTTTCGCCAGGAGCGCATCGCCCTGGTTCGGTGGCCAGAGGTGCGCCGCTGCCCGGCTCAGCGTGACTGGGGATTCCAGCCGCCCAGGACGAACGACGGGTCGCTCCACTTCTCCGCCTCGGCGGTCGTCAGTTGGCGGGAGCAGGGCAGTCGTTGCGCGGTGTCGATGGCGCGGCCCGTGGTGAGGTCGGTGCTGCCGTACTCCCAGAAGGAGAGAGTCTGTGCCTGCGCGCAGTCGTTCGGGTCGATGGCCCAGCCGACAGGGGCGATGTGGCCGTCCATCTCGGTGTCGATGAACACCGCCTGGCTGTGCGTGAACCGCCACACGGCGCTGCGGCTCAGCACCACCGAGCCGTCCGGAACGCCGGGGGCGCGCGTCAGCTTGGTGCGGACGAACACCGCGCCCGGCCTGGTGACGTCGTTACGGCTCTGCGAGATGTAGCCGGCATCCGTCGACTCCAGCACCGAGTCCTGGATGAACACCGTGCCGGTGCCCCACACGAAGTCGGTGTCGCCGCTGATCCGGCTGCCGGTGACGAACCCCTTGCCCTGCAGGCGCAGGGTGTCCTGGTGGCTGCGCAGGTCCACGCGTTCGAGTGCGATCCGCTCGTTGTTGCCCCGGAACGCCTCCGCCTGCGAGCCGCCGTCGGGGGTCGTGTTGTGAAGTGTGAGGTTCTGAATCCGGAAGTCCGCCGCGTCCACCCCGAACATGGCGCGCCAGCAGTTGTGCAGGTCCGAGGTCTCCAGCACGCGGCGCGGGCACACATCGGCGGGGCCGCCCTGACGCAGTGCCGCGTCGCCGTTGCGTAGATCGTTGTTGGCGTACTGGATCACGGTCCGGCCCGCACCCGCCCCGCGCACGGTGATGTGCGGCCGGTCCTCGCGTACGTAGACGATCTCGGTGTAGACACCCGGCCGGACATCGATCGTCACAGGCGACTGATTGCCGGTCGGCACGGCATCGACGGCGCCCTGCACCGTACAGAAGTCCCCGGTCCCAGCCCCGGAAACCGTCAGGTGCCGGCTCTGAACCCCCCGCTTCCGGGTTTTGAAGCCCCACCTTCCGGCTTCCTGCACCCCGCCGAACCCCGCGAACACCTCGGGGTCGACGGTGACGTAGTACTCCTGCCCGTACTCGAGCTGCCGGTGCAGGTACACGTTGGCCGTGTTGCCGTCGATCATGATCGATTCGTACGAGAAGTCGTGCGGCAGGCCCGTGTCGGAGACGGCGGCGCCGATGTTCTTCTTGTCGGCCTTGGCCGCGGCGGCTTCGACCCGATCGACCAACGTGCCGTCGGTGACCCGGCGCACCTCGATCGCGCCAGAGGACCCCAGCGTCGGGGGTGCCGGGAAGCTGATCTTCAACGGCGCGTCCACGCAGGTCCCCCTCGCCCGCCCCGGCACCGAAAACCGCACCCCCGCCCCACCGGCCACGGTTGGTTCCGTGAGGGTCCCCGCCCCATCGGCCACGTCTGGTCCGCCGAGGGTTCCCGCCCCGTTGGGCACATCCCGTCCGCTGAGGGCCCCCGCCCCATCGGCCACGGTTGGTTGCGTGAGGGTCCCCGCCGCCTCGGTCGTGCTTGGTCCGTTGACGCTTGCCGCCCCGATGGCGGCTGCGGCTCCGCTGGTCGTCGCTCTGTCGATGGCGGCGTTGGCTCTGCTGCTGGTGGTCGTGGCTCCGTCGATGGTGGCTGGGCCCCTGTTGGTGGTGGCCGCTGCCGCGGTGGTCGCGGCTGTCGTGCTGGCGCTGGTTGTCGCTCCGTTGGGGGTGGCTGTGGTTCTGGTGCGGGTGGTCGTCCCGTCGGTGGTGGTTGTGGCTCGGCGGTGCCGGTCACGGTGGACGGGGGCGTGTCCGGTGGTTGTCCCGCCGATGGTGGTTGTGGCTCTGCTGGTGGTCGTCCTGGCGGTGGTGGGTGAGGTGTTGCTGGTGGATGCGGTCTCGGCGCTGGCTAGGGGGGTCGTTCCCGGGGAGGTGAAGGGTGGGGGAGTGGGGGATAAGGCGAGCGCTGTGGTGAGGAGCGCGGTGATCGGGGCCTTCACATTCACCTCTCTGAGAGCGAATGGATAGTTGGCTTTGAATATATATGTAGACGTCTCGACAAGATCGGTCAAGAGTGGGAGGTCTTGTCGGTTCGTGGGGGTTCGTGGCATGCTGGGCGGCCATCGTGGATGTGACACGTGTAGAGTCGGCGCTTGACCTGGTCAGCGGCCGGAAGGCTTGAAGGAGCAAAGCCATGAAGAAGAGCCTGGCCCTGGTGAGCCTGCTGGCCGTGCTGGCGGCCGGGTGCGGATCCGGAGGAGGCGGGGGCGGGGGAGATTCGGCGTCGAAGACGCTGCGGTTCGTCGGGCCCGAAGATCCCAAGACGTTCCAGCCGGTCATCGACGGGTTCCAGGCCAAGAACCCCGGCGTGAAGGTCGCGTACACGCAGATCCCCTTCGACCAGCTCAACAGCACGCTGCAGCAGCGGCTGGCCGCCAAGGACGACACGATCGACGTCTACACCGTCGACCAGCCGCGCGTCGCGGCGCTGGCCACCCGGGGGTTCCTGGTCGACCTGAGCGACTGGAAGGACCGGGTCAAGCAGGCGGCCCTGCCCGCCCAGTACGAGGTCAACGAACACAACGGCAAGCTCTGGTCCGTCCCCATCTGGACCTCCGACCAGTTCCTCTTCTACAACAAGACCCTGCTGAAGAAGGCCGGGATCACCCCGCCGCCGAGCGACCCCGCCAAGCGCTGGACGTGGGAGCAGACGATCGAGGCGGGCAAGAAGGCGCAGGCCGAGGGCGGCGCCCAGTGGGCGTTCATCCCCGAGCAGATCGAGCAGTACTACCAGCTGCAGAGCCTGGCCGAGTCGCTCGGCGGCGGCTCCGGGATCACCGGCCCCGACATGCTGACGCCCGACCTGACCACCGACGGCTGGGTGAAGGCGATGACGTGGTACCGCGACCTGTTCGCGAACAAGCTGGCGCCGCGCGGGGTCGGCTCGTTCCAGACCTCGCCGCTGTTCAGCGAGGGCAAGGTGGCCTTCTTCGCGGGCGGTCCGTGGGACGTGGGCGTCTTCTCGGGGGCCAAGGACCTCGACTGGGGCGTGGCGCCGTACCCCTACTTCAAGGGTGGCAAGCAGGTGACGCCGACCGGCTCGTGGTCCTGGGGCATCAACCCGGCGTCGGAGAACCAGCCGCTCGCGCGCAAGTTCCTCGAGTACGCCTCGCTCGACCCCGAGGGCAACCTGCTGACCACGAAGGCCACCACGATCATCCCGTCGAACCGGGCCGCCTTCGAGAAGTACGTCCCCACCCTCGACGCGCTGGGCGGTGACAAGAGCAAGGGGGTCGGCGAGATCCTCACGTACGACGCCGACAACACGGCGGTCGCGCGGCCCAGGTCGGTGGGGTACATCCAGTTCGAGGACATCATGACCAAGGCGTTCGCCGACATCCGGAACGGAGCCGATCCCAAGACCCGGCTCGAACAGGCCACGCAGGAGGTCAAGACGGCCTGGGCCCAGCTGCGATGACGGGTGCGTCGGACGGGCACCACTTGTCGTCTGGAGGCGGAGGCGGAGGCCTGGCGGGTATGTCGGGCGCGCCGGATGGGCGGCCGTCGTCCGGCGGCGAAGGCGCGCCGGATGGGCGGCCGTCATCCGGAGGCGGAGGCAAAGGCGGAGGCGTGGCGGGCGGGTGGCCGTCGTCTCGGCGTAAGCGGAGCGGCCGGGTGGTCGGGCGGCCGGTGCTGGTGTCGCTGGCGTTCCTGGCGCCCGCCCTGGTCGCGCTCCTCGTCCTCCGGCTGATCCCCGCCGTCATGGCGTTCGCCAGCAGCCTGAGCCACACCAGCCTGGTCACCGGCGAGACCGCGTTCGTCGGCCTGGGCAACTACGCCACGCTCTTCGCCGACCCGACGTTCCTCCAGAGCGTCCGCGTCACGCTCGTGTTCAGCCTGATCGTCAACCCGCTGCAGATCGCCGCCGCCCTGGCCCTCGCGGTCCTGTTCACCCGCCGCTTCGCGGGCGTCCGGTTCCTGCGGGTGCTGGTGATCCTGCCGATCGCGGTGCCCCCGGCGGTCTCGGCGGCGATCTGGAGCGTCGCGTACCGGCCGGACGGCCTGCTCAACTCGGTGCTGAGCGTGCTGGGCATCCCGCCGCAGCCGTTCCTCACCTCGCCGGGCCAGGCCCTGTGGTCGCTGATCGTGCTGCTGTCGTGGATCGGCGTCGGCTACTGGATGATGTTCCTCATCGCCGGGCTCCAGGACATCCCCACCTCCCTGTACGAGGCCGCCGCGATCGACGGCGCGTCGGCCTGGGCGCGCTTCTGGCACGTCACGCTGCCGCTGCTGCGCAGGCCGCTGGCGTTCGTGCTGGTGGCGGACACGGTCTCGAACTTCCTCGTCTTCGCCCCCGTACAGATGCTGACCAACGGCGGCCCGCAGGGCTCCACCAACGTCACCATGTTCGACATCTTCACCCGCGCCTACTCCGTGGGCGACCTGAACCTCGCCCAGGCCGAGGTGATGCTGCTCGTGCTGCTCGTCCTGGCCGTGGTGATCGTGCAGTTCCGGCTGCTCCGGGGGAGGGACTGACCGTGTCCAGACGTCTGTACGCCCTGCTGGGCACGATCATCGGCCTGGCCTTCGCGCTGCCCCTGCTCTGGGCCCTGTCCAGCTCGTTGCGCGGCGGCTCGGAGATCTTCCGGCACATCTCGCGGCTGTCGTGGGAGACGCTCGTACCGGCCGATCCCACCCTCGGAAACTACGCGAGCCTGGTCACCGGCGACTTCGGCCGCGCGATACTCAACTCCCTGCTCGTGGCGCTGGCCACCGTGGCCGTGGGCCTGCTGATCTCGGCGGCGGCCGCGTTCGGGCTGTCGGCGGTGCGGTTCAGGGGCCAGGGGGCGCTGTTCGCGATCGTGGTGCTCAGCTTCCTCATCCCCTTCGACGCGATCGCGATCCCGCTCGCCACGCTGTTCCGCGACTGGGACCTGACGAACACGTACGCCGGGCTCATCCTCCCGGGCCTGGGCCACGGCCTGGCCATCTTCCTGCTGCGCCAGTTCTTCCTGGCCATCCCCAAGGACCTGGTGGAGGCGGCGCGCATCGACGGGCTCGGCTGGTTCGGCGTGTTCGCCAGGATCTACCTGCCGCTCTCGCGTCCCGCCCTGGTGAGCGCGGGCCTGACGCTGTTCATCTTCCAGTGGCAGTCGTACGTCTGGCCGCTGCTCATCGGCACCGACGCCGAGCACCAGCTCGGCCCGATCGCCTTGGCGAACATGCGCGGCCAGTTCACCATCGACTACGGGCAACTGTTCGCGGGCTCGATCGTGCTGACGGTCATCCCGCTGCTGATCATCCTGCGCTTCCAGCGTCACTTCACGCAGTCCATCGCCACCACGGGCCTCAAATAACCTCCGAGAACAACCTCCGAGAAGGGTCTCCATGAGTTCTTCGACCATGCGCGTCATCTTCGACACCGACATCGGCTCCGACGTGGACGACGCGCTGGCGCTCGCCGTCCTGCTCGGCTCGCCGGAGGTGGACCTGGTCGGCTGCACGACCGTCTACGGTGACACGTTGCTGCGGGCGCGCCTGGCCAAGCGGCTGGTACGTCTCGCGGACCGGTCCCTGACCGTCATCCCGGGGGCGGCCAAGACCCTGACGGACCGGCCCGTCTGGTGGGCGGGTCACGAGGGCAGGCTCTTCACCGACCTGGAGACCGAGGCGGTCGACTCCGGGGACGCGGCGGCGTACCTGGTGGACCAGGTGAGCCGCGCGCCCGGCCAGGTGGACGTCGTGGCGGTCGGGCCCCTCACCAACCTCGCCAACGCTCTGACGGCGTCGCCGTCGTTCGCCCGGGACGTCCGGCACCTGTGGATCATGGGCGGCCGCTTCGACGCCCCCGAGCCGGAGCACAACCTGCGCTGCGACCCGGAGGCGGCGGCCATCGTCTTCGGCTCGGGGGCGCCGATCACGGTGACCGGCCTGGAGATCACCACCACGGTCCGGATGGACGCCGCCGACGTGGCCGCCGTCGCGGGGGCCGGGGCGCTGGGGGAGGCGCTGAAGGCGGAGATCGAGCAGTGGTGGCGGTTCTGGAACGAGGAGTGGAACAGCCCGCACGACCCGATCACGGTGCTGAGCATGCTGGCGCCGGACCTGTTCGCCTTCAGCCCGGAGGGTCGGGTGGAGGTGGGGGCGGACGGCTCCAGCACGTTCGTGCCCGGGGGCGGCCGTACCCGGGTCACCGTCTCGGGCTCGCCGGAGCCCATCGCCCAGGAGATCGTCCGCCGTATCGTGGCCGCCGCCACGAAGGCATGATCATCATGACAGCCGGCAGGCCGTCTCCTGCGAGTACGCGAACTGAGGCTCCTCGGCGACCGCCTCGCGGCCCTGGTACTTCCACTGGCACACCGCCGTCGCGGTGATGGGCTTGGTCGTCATGCCGAAGCACGACAGGGAGCTCCAGCTTCCGGCGGCCATGCTGTAGCCCTGCGCTTTGCAGTATTCATGGGCGTCGTTGAAGGTGATCGAGCCCTGGGAGGGCGCCGGCGGGCTGCTCGGGGGCGTTGTGGTTCTGGTCGGCCTGGTCGTGGGCTTGCGGGTCGGCTTCTTGGTCGGCTTCTGGGTGGGCTCGACGACCGGGGCTTTCGTACGCGGCGCCCTGCGGGTCGGGCTAGACGTGCCGCGCGGGACGGCGCTCGTACTGGGCACGGCCTCGGCCGCCGACGACCGCTCGATCTCCGCCGGGGCGGGTGTGTCCTGCGTGGTCGGCGTTTCAGGCGCGCTGGAGGAAGGCATGGCCACGGGCACCGACGCCACCGCGGTCGCCGCGGTCGTCCCGGTCGCCTTGCTGCCGGACGCGGCGGGCACGAGCGCGAAGTAGCCGGCTGCCGCGGCGGCGACGAGCAGGGTCGCGCCCGCCGTACCCATGATCAGGCCGCGCCTCCGGCCGTCCGCCTTCTGAACGGCGACGGCCGGGCGTCCCGGTCGGCTCACCGGAACGGTGTTCCAGACGGGGGACGGCAGAGCGCGCAGGCGTTCGATCACCTGCGCGGCGGTGGGCCGCCGGGCCGGGACCTTGGACAGGCACTCCTCCAGCAGCGCCCGCACCGCCCCGTCCAGCCCGCCGAGGTCCGGCTCGCCGTGCAGGATCGTGTGCAGGACGGCGGGGATCGACTCGCCGGCGAAGGCGTGCTGCCCGGTGGCCGCGTAGACCATGGTCGCGCCCCAGGCGAACAGGTCGCTCGCGGGCCCGACGTCGCCGCCGGAGATCTGTTCGGGCGCCATGTAGGCGGGGCTGCCGATGGCCTGGCTGCTGACGACCGACTGGCTGAGGTCCAGCGCCCGGGCGATGCCGAAGTCGATGACGACCGGCCCCTCGGGCCCGAGCAGCACGTTGCCGGGCTTGAAGTCGCGGTGCACCACGCCGGCCTCGTGGATGGCCATCAGGGCGGTCGCGGTGTTGATCGCCAGCCGCTGCAGGGCGGCCGCCCCGCGCGGCCCGTTGTCGCGTACGGCGTCATGCAGCGACGGCCCGTCCACGAACTCGCTGACGATGTACGGCCTGCCCCCGACAAACCCGCAGTCGAGGATCTGGGCCGTGCAGAAGGGCGCCACCCGCCTGGCGGTCTCCACCTCGTGCAGGAACCGTTTCTGCTCCCGGTGGTCGGCCATCAGGTGGGGATGCAGGAGCTTGACCGCCACCGGGCCGCCGTCGCCGCCGCGCCCCAGGTAGACGGTGCCCTGCCCGCCTACCCCAAGCCGCCCTTCCAGGCGGTGGGACCCCACCGTCCTGGGATCCTCGGCCAACAGGGCCAACACTTCGGCCACCAAGCCTCCAGCCCGTCAGTGGGCCAAGATCGTATCAGAGCACCGCCAAGGTCAGTTAAGTGACGAGTCAGGCACTCAGCGCAAAATTTGTTCCACGCGCGAGGCCGGGGTTGCCCATGATTCGGTACAAGGTCCAGATATGCCCGTTGACCAGGCATATCGTCCGGGTCATCGGCGCCCGTCCTGGGCATATGTTGGTTATATCGGCTCTTGGTCGCGTACGGTGACCCACTCGCTGGAGCCGATGCGAGGCATCTATGACCATTGCCACGTTGCGCGCCTCGGCGCAGGCGTACGCCGGCGGTCTGCCCGCTGAGGTGACCAGTTTCATCGGGCGTCGGCACGAAGTAGCGGCGATCAAGCGCTTGCTCTCCGAGGCCCGGATGGTCACCCTCACCGGTCCAGGCGGCGTCGGCAAGACCCGGCTGGCCCTGCGCGTCGCCACCGACCTGCGGCGGGCCTTCCCCGACGGGGTCTGGCTGGTCGAGCTCGCCGAACTCGACAACCCGGCACTGCTGCCCCAGGCCACGATCGCCGCGCTGAAGATCCAGAGTCACACCGCCCGGCCGCCCCTCCAGGTGCTCACCGAGCACCTGCGCGCACGGCGGGCGCTGGTCGTCCTGGACAACTGCGAGCACGTCCTCGACGAGTCCACCGTGATGGCCCAGGCGCTGCTGCGTTGCGCCCCGGACCTGCGCATCCTGGCCACCAGCCGGCAGCCGCTGGGAGCCGTCGGCGAGCAGGCGTTCCCCGTGCCGACGTTGCCGCTGCCGGGCTGCGACTCCCAGCCTGACACCGCGTCCGCCATGTCCGACGCGGTAAGGCTCTTCGCCGAGCGAGCCACGGCCGTTCTGCCCGATTTCACCGTCACGAGCGAGAACCAGGACATGATCGAGCAGATCTGCCGCCGCCTGGACGGTCTGCCGCTCGGCATCGAGCTCGCCGTCGTACGGCTGCGCGTGCTCTCGCTCCACCAGCTGCTCGACCGGCTGGACGATCTGTTCGGGCTGCTCAACACGGGGCCGAGCGCCACGGTGTCCCGCCACCGGACGCTCCGCGCCCTGATCGACTGGAGTCACGGGCTCTGCACCGAGGACGAACGCCGGCTGTGGGCGAGCCTGTCGGTGTTCACCGGCAGCCTGGATCTGGAGGGGGTCGAAGCGGTCTGCGCCGGGGCCGGCATCGCCCATGACGAGATCCTCGATCTGATGATCGGCCTGGTGGAGAAGTCCGTCCTGATCCGCGAGGAACATCCGTACGGAGTGCGATTCCGGCTGCTGGACACGATCCGGCAGTACGGGCGCGAGCGTCTCGTGGCCTCCGGGCAGGAGCAGGAGCTGAAACGCCGGTATCGCGACTACTACCGGCGGCTCTCGCGTGAGGCGCAGGCGCAGCTGTTCGGCCCGGCGCAGGCGCAACTGCTGACCCGGCTGCGCGTCGAGCACCCCAACCTGCGCACCGCCCTGGAGTACTGCCAGGCCGAGCGCGCCGGGCTCTGCATCGACATGGCGAGCGACCTGCTCGACCACTGGATCACCAGCAGCCACCTGGGCGAAGGCCGCGACTGGCTCGAACAGGGACTCGCGCAGCCCGCCGCCCGGTCCGAGGTCAGGGCCCGGGCGCTGTGGGCATGCGGCTCGCTCGCCATCATCCAGGGCGATCAGGCCTCGGCCGTCGGGTTGCTGGCCAAGAGCAGGACGCTCGGCGAGAAACTCGGGCTGGAACCGGTGCTCGGCTACGTCGCGCTCTACTCCGGAATGGTCGCCATGCACGCGGGAGACACCGAGTCGGCCGTCAAGTCCTTCGAGGAGGCGGTGACCCATCATCGCGCCGGCGGGGACCCGGCGGGCCAGGTCCAGGCGCTGACCTGGCTCTGCCTGGCGCACTCGTTCCTCGGCGGCTCGGACAGCGCCGTCGCCGCCGCCGAGGAGGGCATCGCCATCTGCGACGCCCACGGCGAGGGCTGGCACCGGGCGTACACGATGACGGCGCTCGGCATCGAACGCTGGCGCCAGGGCGACGTGCGGCGCGCGACCGCCTTGGAGCAGGAGAGCCTGCGCGTCTTCCACGCTCTGGACGACTCGGTCGGGGTCGGGCTCACGATCGAGGTGCTGGCCTGGATCGCCGCCGCACAGGAGGAGTACCCGCGGGCCGGCGCGTTGCTGGGCGTTCTGCGCAACGTCTGGGAGGCGATCGGCACACCCCTGCTGGGATTCGGCCACCTCGTCCGGTACCACGACGAATGCGAGGACCGTACCCGCCAGGCTCTTGGCGAACCGGCCTTCCAGGCGGCCGTCAAGCGCGGGACCAGGCGCTCCGCCGACCAGGCGCTCGCGTACGCCCTCATGGAGGAGGCGCCCTCGCCCGGCCCGTCCGGCGGGGAGGACCAGTACACGCCGCTCACCCCGCGGGAGACCGAGATCGCCCAGCTCATCGCCCGGGGGATGCGGAACAAGGAGATCGCGGCGGCGCTGGTGATCGCTCAGCGCACCGTCGAGGGCCACATCGAGCACATTCTGTGCAAACTCGGCTTCAACTCCAGGACCCAGATCGTCGGCTGGGTCGCGGAGCAGGCCCGCCGCACCGGCGAGAGGCCGCCCGGCGGCGAGTGATCATGTCCGTGAAAGACACGATCTGGAGCCCTCCGGACGCCGAGGAGCCGGCGGCGGACCGGCGGCAGGCCGAGGCCTCCGGCTTCGTCGGACGACGGCACGAGATCGCCCAGGTCAGGCGGCTCCTGGCCAAGACCCGCCTGCTGACCCTGACCGGCGTGGGCGGGGTTGGCAAGACCCGGCTGGCGCGCCGCGTCAGCGAGATCCTGCCCCGGAGGTACCGGGAGGGCGTCCGGCTGGTGGAGCTGGCCACCATCGACGACGAGGACCTGCTGGCCCCCGCCGTGGCCGCCTCCTTGGGCATCCACGACCGCACGCCGGACCTCGAGGCCCAGCTGATCGAGCACCTGGGGGACAAACAGCTGCTGCTGGTGCTGGACAACTGCGAGCATCTGCTCGGCGCGTGCGCCCGGCTGGTGGAGCATCTGCTGTACGGCACCTCGCGGCTGCAGATCCTGGCCACCAGCCGGCAGTCGCTCGGAGTGTACGGCGAGCGGGTCCTGCCGGTGCCGTCCCTGCCGATCCCGCGGCCCGGCGACCGTACCCGCGACATCGCCCGGCGCGACGCCGTGCGCCTCTTCACGGAGCGGGCGGCGACGATCCGGCCGGGCTTCCACGTCGACGCGGCCAACGCCCGGGCCGTCGCCCGGCTGGCCCGGCGCCTGGACGGGATCCCGCTGGCCATCGAGCTGGCGGCGGTGCGGCTGCGGACGACCTCCGTGGAAGACCTCGTGAACGAGCTCGACGAGCGCCTGGACGCGCTGGCCGAGGCCGGGCCCGGCAGGCTGGCACGCCACCAGACCCTGCGGGCGACCATGGAGTGGAGCTTCGGGCTGTGCTCAGCCGGCGAGCGGCGGTTGTGGGAACGGCTGTCGATGTTCCCGGGGGGAGTGGACGTGGAGACCGCCGAAGCGGTCTGCCCCGGGCAGGGCCTGGCCCGCGAGGACGTGCTGGATCTGATGATGGGGCTGGTGGACAAGTCCATCCTGGGCGTCGCGGAGCCGCACGGCGCCGGGGCCCGCCACCGCATGCTGGAGACCATCCGCGCGTACGGCCGCGAACAGCTGCCCCCCGCGCACGCGGAGGCGCTGCGCGAGCGGTACATCGAGCACTATCGCCAACTGGTCGAGCAGGTGCGCGTGGACCGGGTGGAGCCGGGCCAGATCGATCGCATGCGGAGGCTGGAGCCGGAGCTGCCCAACGTACGCGTCGCCCTCGACCTCTGCTTCGGCCGGCCCGGCGCCGCCGCCGCCGGTCTGGAGATCGCCGCCGAGCTGTGGGCCAACTGGCTCGTCGCCGGTGGTCTCAGCGAAGGCCGGTACTGGCTGAAGCGCGGCCTCGCGCTCGTACCCCGATCGAGCGTCGCCAGGGCGATGGGCCTGTGGGCCGACGGGCTGCTCGCCCACTACCAGGGCGATGCGGCGGCGGCCGACGCGCGGGAGTGCCTGGCGCTCGCGCGTCAGTTGAGGGACGAGAGGGCGCTCGCGTTCGCCGTCCAGCTCTCAGGCGTGGCGGCGTTGTCCGAGGGCGATGTCGAGGGCGGGCTCGCGCTCCTGGAGGAGGCCCGTGCCCGGCACTGGGCGAGAGGCGACGTCCACGCGGTGGGGGTCACCCTGTATGTCGCCGGCCTCTTCGCCGCCACGATGCGCCCGGACCGGGCCGCCGAGTACAGTGAGGAACTCGTGACGTTGTGCGAGAGGCGTAACGCTACGCTCTTCCGCGCGTACGCACTGTACGCGGTCGGCATGGCCCGCTGGGAGCAGGGCGACTTGCAGCAGACCGAGGCCAGGATGCGGGAGGTGGCCGCGTTCTGGGGCGCCGCGAACGACCGGTGGGGCCTTCCGCAGTCCCTGGAGGTGCTGGCCTGGACGGCCGCGGCACGTGGCCGGTACGAGCGGGCCGCCCGGCTGCTGGGAGCCGCCCATGTCCTGTGGGAGGCGGTGGCCGCCTCTCCGGCGCGGATGCGGTACCAGGCGAGATCGCACCAGGAGTGCGCCGAGCGGGCCCGCCGGGAGCTGGGGGCTCAGGCGTTCACGGCGGCCTTCCGGGACGGCACGCGGCTCGGGCTCTCCCGGGCGATCGCGTACGCACTGGAAGAGCCGTGACAAGCCGCTGCCCGCGGCACGCGTGGCCGGGTGATCAGCGGCTGCGTGATCAACGGCTGCGTGATCAGCGGTGCAGGCGAGGCTCGGGGCAGCCGCAGGAGCCGCGGGTGACCAGCGTGGCGGAGAAGATCTTGGTCACCGGCTCCACACCCTCCGACTCGATGGCGCCGACCAGCGTCTCCGTAGCGTGGCGGGCCATCTCGTCTATCGGCTGGCTGATCGTCGAAAGCCCGGGCACCGTGTACGCCGCCTCCCGCGCCCCGTCGAACCCCACCACCGCCACATCCCCGGGCACCCGCAGCCCGAGATCGGCGGCGGCCCGCATCGCGCCGATGGCCTGGCCGTCGATGGAGGCGAACAGGGCCGTGGGACGCGAGGGCGACGACAGCAACCGGAGCGCGGCCTCGTAGCCACCCTCCAGACTCAACTCCCCCTCCTCGACCAGCCCCGCCCCCTTGGCAAGCTCGCCCTCCTCGACGAGCCCCGCCTCCTGGGCAAGCGTCCCCTCCTCGACCAGCCTCGCCTCCGACCCGGCAGCGGCCTCGGCCTCCTGGAGCGCGCGGCGCCAGCCCGCGGCCCTGAGCCGCACCGGGGTGATGTCCAGCGGGCCGCCGACGAAGCCGATGCGGCGATGGCCGTGCTCCAGGAGGTGCCGGGTGGCCTGATAGCCGCCCTCCTCGTCGTCCACCGCGAGCCGGGAGAAGAACGGCGGCGCCGCGTGGTCGATGGTGACCACCGGAACGCGTCCCCGCATCTCCTCGGCCTGATCGGCCGAGACCGGCACCCGCATCAGCACCAGCCCGTCGACCTGCCGCTCCAGGAACCCCCTGACATAGCCCTCCGCCCGTGCCGGATCCTCGGCGGAGTTGCCGAACAGCACCGAGTATCCCCGCTGCCAGGCCACCTCCTCGCAGGCCCGGGTGAACTGCCCGAAGAACGGGCTCTTCCCGCCGGCACTGTCGGAGGCGATCACCCCGATGGTCCACGAGCGCCGCGAGCGCAGCGATCTGGCCACCGCGTTGGGGCGGTAACCGAGCTGCTTGATGGCGTCCAGCACACGCTGCCGGGCCGCCGCGGAGACCGGCCGGGGCCCGTTGTTGATCACGTAGCTGACCACGGCGGGCGAGGTGCCCGCCAGCCGCGCCACGTCGTTGCGCGTCACCACTCGCGTCTCACTCCGGCATTCACGAACCCAGCTTATGGGCCGGGACACCCCATACAGGTCCCCCGTGACTCACGAGACTCATGGGTCCCCGGTGGTGCAGGCCTCGGCTTACGAGGAGCCGTGCAGGACCGCCTGGCTGAGCGCGAGAGTCACGTTCCGCGTCCAAAGATTCCAGCATAGGGAGCCTCGCCGAGCAACGAGGAGCGTCCCACTGGTGTTAGCTGGATGAGTGCATGAGGCAGAGGACTCGCCGGTGGTGCGGGAACTGCGCGCTTTCACCGAGTGGGTCGGCGCGGGCCGGAAACTGACCGCCACCGGCCAGATCACCCTGGCCGACGCCAGGACCCTGGTGGACCTGTTGGACACCGGTGACGCGGTCGACCCGGACATCGGTGGGAGAGTGTTCAAGACCACGTCCAGCGCCGAGCTCTCCGGGTTGCAGAGGGTCTTCCTGTGGGCCAGGGCCGCCGGCTTGGTGAGGGTGGTCAAAGGACGGCTGGTCCCGGTGAAGAAGGCCGCCCCGACGCTCGCTCGCCCGGCCGCGCTGTGGCAGGCGGCGTTCGAGGCGTTCCCACGGCTGGCGGAGGCCGTGTGCCCAGCCGGGTGGTGGACCTCGCCATTGCATGAGGAGTTCGCGCCCGTCGTGCGTACCGTGCTGACCCGGTTGTACGGCGGGTCCGCGCCGCTGACGGAGCTGTACGAGCTGTCCTGGGAACGGGCGTCGGCACCGTTCCTCATCGAGAAGCCAGAACGCGCCAGGAAATCCAACGACCGGGACACCGAACGGATGCTGAGCGCGCTGGCGCACCTGGGAGCGATCGAGCTGACGAACGGGGAAGCCGCGCTGACCTCGCTCGGCCAGGAGGAGATACGGCGCACCCTGGGGGAGGCCGCTCCGGGCGAACCGGTGTACGAACTCAAGGTCACGCTGCTGGACACCGAAGACCCGGTGGTGTGGCGGCGGCTACGGGTGTCAGCCGGGATCTCGCTGGAGCGCCTGCACCGCATCCTGGCCGTGGCCATGGGATGGGAGGACTATCACCTGCACGTCTTCACCATTGGAGAGCGGCGCTACGGCCGGCCCTCGCTCGAATGGGACGACGGCCTGCTGGACGAGACTAAGACGACCCTGGCCGAGGTAGCGGGCGGCGCGGGCATGCGGATCAGCTGGGAGTACGACTTCGGCGACAGTTGGGAGCACGAGATCGTCATTGAGCGGGCGATGGCGGCCGAGGAGGGCGTCCGGTATCCGGCGGTCGTGGCAGGAGAAGGCGCCTGCCCGCCGGAGGACTGTGGCGGGACGTGGGGGTACCGCGAGTTCCGGGCCGCTCTGGCCGATCCCCGTCATGAGGAGCACGAGCACCTGGTGCGATGGGCGGGGTTGACCAGCGCCGCGGAGTTCGATCCGAGGCGTTTCGATCTGGTGGCGGTCCGGCGAGCGGTGCTGAACATCGCTTGATATCCGCTCCACCTGGTCGCCAAGAAGGCGAGGATCGGTGCGGCGCGCCGTGGCAACAGATGAGCCGGCCAAGCCCACATCACGCATCGCGGCCACATTTGAGAAGGCTGAGCAGGCGGTGGACTGGATGGCGGGTGAGTACGCGAAAGTGCGCGAGGCGCTTCTGCTGCCAGATCGGGTGCCCCTTGAGGACCGGCTGGAGACGGCCCTCGACCTGCTGTCCCGGGGTGTGGACGCGCAGTGGGGCGAATGGCCGCAGGGTGGCCGGTTCGCCACGATCGGCGTGATCTGCTGCCCGAACCGGCAGGTCGCCCACCCCCTGCCCGACTCCCTCAGGGAGACCACCGCGTTGAGCGACGTCCCGTCACCCGGACATCACAATCGGCCTTGGAGATCGACATCACGATGGAGGAATTTCACGGCCCGCACGTGAAGCCGCTGAGAGAGGGGCACGGGGCCATCGAATGGTCCGGCCCGACAGCCAGATGCAAGTCCGTCAGGGTCCGCGGCCACACGTGCGAATGCCTGCCGACGGTGTACGAGCTCTGCGTGGCCGGTGGCCTCGGCCATATCCGCCGAACGGAGAGGTCGTCCAAGGGCGACCGGGTCAGCGAGAGCCCTTGGCTTCGGACGCGGAGGTGAAGCACCTGTGGCGCAACCTCCTTGAGGGGGACGCACGGTAGCGTTCCCACAGGTGAACGAGCGGGGCGGCGTTCTGGAGAAGAGATAGGCCCGATAGTGCGCCTTATCATGCTCGGCCGCTCAGTGATGGCCGCCGATAACGGCTGGCTATAGCCTGACTCCGTACGGTGGCTACTGTGTCACCGTACGAGGTTGTGGCAGGTGACACGGCAGGGTTGGAGGAGGCCCTGGCGCGGGTGGTGCGACTGGCCGGCGATCACGTCGGCGCGCTCGACTCCAGCATGCGTTACATGGCGGCGCACGCCTGGGTCGGCGGCGGCGCCGGACCGTTCAGCCAGGCCATGGGTGACCAGCGGACCCGGCTGCAGCGTGCCTTCGAGACCGCGGCCGCGCAGATCGCCGACCGCATCCGCGCCCTCGGCGGGCACGCCCCCGCTCCGTCGCTGTCCACCCCGCCTCCCGCCGCCCCGTCCGCGCGCGGCGGTTACGCCGGGATGGACGTGGAGGCGATGACCCGCATGGTGGCGGACCTGGAGCGCGCCGGGCACGAACTCCCCGCCGCGGGAGGTCTGCTCTCGGCGGCGCTGGGCTCCGCGGGCGTCAGCGCCGCGCCCGCCCAGCAGGTCGGGAACGTCGGCGCGTGGGCCGCCGGACAGGTCGTCGACCTGCGCAGACGGCTGACCGTGCTCCAGCAGCGCCCCGACGGAGAGGCGGCCACCGCGGCCGTGCTCGGCTTCGGCCTGTTCGGCGGGTCCGCCCCCGCCCCGGGCCCCATCGGCGACGCCCTCTCCGCTGCCGCAGCCGGCGACACCTCGGCGCTGGAGAAGATGGTGGCGGCCCAGAACACCGGCAAGGACCTCACCCTCGCCGCCCGGGTCAGCGCCTGGTGGCAGATGCTCGACCCGGCCGCCCAACGGCGGCTCATCGAGGCCGCGCCGCAACTGGTCGGCTCGCTCAACGGCGTGCCCGCCGCCACCCGCGACAGCGCGAACCGCGCCTACCTCGCCATGCGCGAGGACGCCATCGCCAAGCGGCTGGCGGAGCTCCGGGCCCTGGACGAGCCCCTGGCGAAGGGGATCATCATGGCGGACGCGTGGCGGAGGATGAGCACGCGCCGCGAGATCGAGGAGTTGGAGAAGCAGCAGCGGCAGATCGATGCCGTCACCAAGAGCCTGGCCCTGGGCGGGGTCAACGGCCGCCCGCCCGCCCTCCTGCTCGCCCTCGAACTGGGCGGACTCGGCAAGGCCGCCATCTCCTTCGGCGACCCTGACAAGGCCGACTCGGTGGTCACCTCTGTGCCGGGCACGGGCAGCACCCTGGAGGGGATCGGCGCCGACGTGGCGCGCGCCGGAACCCTCTGGGACCAGGCGAGCCGCTCGGCCCCCCACACGAAAACCGCTTCGATCCTCTGGCTCGGCTACACGGCCCCGCAACTCGACGCCGGGATCCTCCGGGCGGACACCTCCGTCGCCTCACACCATCTCGCCCAGGCCGGAGCCGGCCCGCTGGCCAGCTTCCTGGACGGCCTGCACGCCACGCACCAGGCGGCCGGCACCCTACGGTTCACCGTTCTGGGCCACAGCTATGGCAGCGTGGTTACAGGCATCGCCGCCCAGACGAGGAAGGGGACGTTCGCCGATCAGCTCATCCTCGTGGGCAGTCCGGGGACGATGGCGATGCAGGCCGGCGATCTAGGGGTTAGGCAGGTGTGGGTGGGGGAGTCGCCGCAGGACCCGGTAGCCGACCTGGGGCACTTTCCGTTGAGCGGCGGGCGGCACCCTATCTCGGGCGTGCTGCAACCCACCCTCCCGAACGGTCCAGGCCCCTTCGGCACCGACCCCAGCAACATCGCCTTCGGCGCCCAGCGTTTCCGCGTCGATGAGACGCCGGTCTCGGGCGCCCTGGGTTTTACTGGATACGACATCGCAACCCACTCCGGTTACTGGGACACCGAGTCGACCTCGCTGAGGAACATGGGATTCATTGTCAACGGTCAGTACCATCGAGTGATGAAGCTCCCGACGCCGAAGCCGGTGTCGCCTCCGTCGCTGCTGCCGACGCCATCTCCGTTGCACCCCTCTCAGGAACCGGTGTCCCCGCCGTCGCCCATCCCGCAGCCCTCACCCACTCCGTCGGGGGAGTAGATGTTCCGCTCCGTGATGTTGATCACCGCAGCTGCGGTCCTCGTCGCCGGGTGCGCGCCCGGCGGAGTTCTAGGAGGAGCGATGAACGCCTCGGCCGACAAACCGACGATCACCAAGGCCCAAGCACTCGCTCGGATCAAGCAGCTCATCGACGGGACAGTCAGTGTCATCCATCCCAAGCCTCAGCTGGAGCTGCACCAACCTAGTCTGAACGATGGCCTCTGCCTCGATCCTCTTGATGGCGGCTCCGAAGACCGGATTGTGGTAAATCGCTCATATTTCCTGCGCGAATTGCCCAAGAACAAACTGGATGAGGTCGCCGCGCAGGTGAAGGCATACTGGCAGAGCCAGGGGCACTACATCGAGACGGAGTCGGACGACGGCCTGGAGATCCACGCGCGCTCCCGCCCGGACGACTTCTTCATCACTCTCGGCTGGTCGGAGGGTGATGCGCTCACCCTGGGCTCCACCTCCACCTGCCTGTGGCCCAACGGCACCCCTGAGCCCTCCTCCACGCCCTGAACCCGGCAGACCTTCCGTGGGATGATGGGTGATCGAAGAGGTGTCAGGCCACGCTGTCTAGGGTCTTATCGGTGACAGGCAATCGCAAGGTCCGGTCGCCGAAGTCGACGACCAAGTCGAGGCGTGCGCCGAGTACCTCGACATAGCGAGCGATGACATCGAGCCCCCACCTCGCCATGCTCGATCTGCGAAACCCGGGCGACACTCACATCTATGATCGCTGCAACGTCCTTCTGTCCCAAGCCGCGTTCTTTCCGCGCTTCGGCCAGTGGGATGTTCTCCACCGCTCCCAGTTGCCTGCCTTGTCACCGCCCAGGGCGTGTCTCAAAAGACGGCCCCGCCTGAGGCTCCGTGCGCGAAGGGCACTCTCAGACGGGGCTGTTCGCCGTCCCGTGATCGGCTGGCCCCCCAGGTCGCTAGTTGGTCACTTCGGGTGGGAGCCCGCCGAGTCTGTGCAGCAGCTCGGACCGGATGGCGGCGAAGCAGTCGTTCATGTGGCGGCGAAGACCGGCGAGTTCGTCACCGAGGGCCGCGAGGTCTTGTCTCATCTCGGCCCGGATGTCGGCGAGATCCGCTAGCACCAGGGCAATGCCGATCGTCTTGGAGCTGTCGTCTCCAGGCTGCATGCTCTCCTCGAGCGCCCGGATACGCGTTATCAAATTGAGGATCTGTGCCTCTATGTTCACCGCATTCCTGCCTTTGCGAAGGTGGGAAGGGCAATCCCGCACCAGTGCGCGGGTGCAAGGTCTGACGGTGAGCACAGTGCCACACCCTTGGAGTTCGTGCAGGTCATCGCTTCGTGCTCGGGTGTGATTGTTTCTCCCGGCATCCGGTGTGTTTCTCCCGCGGGATGTGATTGGGTGCCGGCGCCTCGGGCGCGAAAGGGGCCCGTTCTGGCGAAATGGGGGCAGGGCGGATGTGAGTTCGGCTGAATG
This sequence comes from Nonomuraea sp. NPDC051941, assembly GCF_044593615.1. Taxonomy (NCBI): domain Bacteria; kingdom Bacillati; phylum Actinomycetota; class Actinomycetes; order Streptosporangiales; family Streptosporangiaceae; genus Nonomuraea; species Nonomuraea sp. NPDC051941. The sequence goes on along the minus strand of NZ_JBIUCF010000018.1, from coordinate 50,065 downwards.
TCAGATCGGCCAGTTGCTCGGTGACGGGCACGATCATCAACCGAGAGCGGATCGTGCGCATGCTCGCCGGTGCCTGTCCGGTCCTGAGTTGCTCGGCAAAGGGCCGATATGTGCATCGATTTCGGCGGCGAGTTGCTCCGGCATGCTGATGGCCTCTGACCTTCGGGCCAGGTACGTCGTGGGCGATATAGAGCGCGGCCCGAGATGATTCCGCGCAGTCGGGCGTGGCTTCGCTGGCCGCAGCATTCATGGCCTCATGGTGCCGTCGGTATGATAATCATGGTTCGAAGTTCAGGCGTAGGCGGGCCTCGCCGTACGGGACAAGCCGTGCGGGCCCGAGGAGGCCGTAGGGCTGGCGGGTCAGGCCGCCGTAGACCGTCGGGTCCGTCACCCTGAGCCGGTTGCCGAGGGGTGTGGCTACTTCCACCTGGAGCGTGAGGACGCCCCGGCCGAGGTCCACGACCGGGTTGAGCTGGTTCACGGGGTCCAGGAGATGGCCATCGGCGAGTACGCGGCAGGTGTCGGTCACCGCGCCGAGATCCAGGTACGCCCCGCCCTCCAGTCGCACATCGGTGGTGTAGACGCCGATGCCGGACGTGTCGGTCAGCTCGGGAATGTCCGCCCAGGGGGTGAGCTGGTCAAGGGTCAGTCGGTGCGTGGTCGTGCCCTCCGGACGCCAGTCCTCGACCTCCAGCCGCCACGACGACAGGGGCACCGGCTCGGGCACCGGGCCGATCACGGTGGTGACGGTGCGGCCGTCGGAGAGCGTGGTGGTGTAGGTCCCGGCGCGGGAGGCGCGCACGACCAGTGTGCCCAGGTCGTACCTCACCAGGTCGGCGTCCGTGGCCACGGCGTGAGGTTCCTGCACCGGGCCGGTCCCGAAGAGGCCGGGGCGGCCGATGGCCAGCACCGTTGACTCGCCGGGGCGTAGCCTCACCCGTAGCCGGATTCCGTCGGTGTCGGCCGTGTAGAGCGCCAGGCGCTCGGCGCGGCCGGTCCACGGGTTCAGGAGGTACGGGACGCCGTCGCGGGCCGTGCGCGCCAGCGTGACGTCGTGGTCGATGGGCGCCACTGGTGGCTTCGGGTTCTCGGTGTGCTTGCCGTTGCAGAGGTAGTAGTAGTCCACGTCGCCGGCCACCCGGCGGGCTGCGAGGAGGGTGGATGCGGTGGCGTAGCGCATGTCGGGACGTACGCCGAGGGTGGCGAGCGCGACCGGGACCTCCGCCTGGTCCGTGATCAGCCGGACGGACGGCTCGGCCAGCAGGTCGGTCAGAACCGCTCGAAGCCGCTCGTTCTCCCCCTCTGCGGCCACCCCCGGCACCGAGGCGGACCGCCACGCGCCGAGGAGTACGACGGGCAGCCCGGCCCGCGCGTACGACAGCAGTCGCCGCGCCACCGCGACCGTCATCGTGCACTCGGAGGCGTAGAAGCGGTCGCCCTCCACGAACAGCGCCTTGTAGGCGGGCCCGGAAGGCGCCAGCCGGCGGCCCGAGACGCGGGCGGACGGCAGGTCGAGCAGGGGTGCGCTGATGAACTGGTGGGTCCACCCGGTGGGGACGCCGCTCGCGGTGAACCAGGCCGCGCCGATGCCGGTCTTGGTGTAGCCGGTCTGCCGCAGCACCGCCACATCAGCACGTGGCGCACCTTCTCGCATGATCTGGTGGATTCTCGCGAAATATCCGGAAATATCGCCGATATGCCGCCAGGTGGGCTGGCGCGGACCCCACGACTCGGCGTAGCCAACCGTCCCCGAGTAGGGGGTGAAGGCGGCGAACCCCGGCCAGGCCGCACCCGGCGCCGTGGCGTAGGAGAAACCGTGCAGGACGGTCTGGTTGAGCCCCGCCGCGTACGCGCCCCCCACCGTACGCAGCAGCTTCGTCCAGGTCGTCGTGTACGCCCCGCCCGCGTACGCCCCCGCCTCGCACGACAACACCTCGCGCCCCGCCAGGTCCCGGCCCCCGGCCAGGCAGCGGTAGTCGTCGAGGTTCTTGAAGCCGAGCGACTCACCCTCGGCCACGTCCAGAATGGCCGCGGCGGCGATGGCGTCGGTCTGCAGCCCGTACGGCTGCGCCCGCAGCTCCAGGCCGATCGAATGCGCCCAGTCGCGCAGCATCCCGAAGTGGTGCTCGTTGAACAGCTCGGAGACCGTGTCCCAGTAGTCCTTGCGGGCATGCCTGGTCAGCACGGCGTCGTACGCGAAGACCGGATCCTCCTCCGCCAGCACCACCACCGGCAGGAACGGCGCCAGCGAGTACCCCCGCCGCCGCTCGAACTCCGCGAGCAGCCCCGGCGTCCACGGCAGGGCGTCGCTCTCGATCTCGATGGAGTCCTCGAACAGCGCACCGCCCGCCCGCTTCAGCAGCCTCCGCACGGCGGGCGTGAGCAGCGTGGACTCCCAGTAGTCGATCACCGCCCGGGTGCCCGCCCGGCTGAAGTGGTCCACCACGTACGCCTCGGGCACGGTATGCGGGCCGGACTCGGGACGCTGGCCCGAGCCCCGCTCCCAGTACGCGATCAGCACCCACTCGCCCTCGGCGGGCGCCGTCCAGTCGACGCGCCCGTCGTTCACGGGCACCCGTACCACCGAGGCGGGGTCGAGGCCGGTCTCCTTGCGGGTGGAGTTCGCGGGATCGAGCCGGGCCGCCTGGACCAGCAACAGCGTACGCGCGGGATGCCCGGCGACGGCGGGCGGCGGCGCCTCGCCCGCGTACGTGGCGCCCCCGGCCACGGCGACCGAGCCGTGCGCCAGCTCTTTGACCGCGGCCGGATGCTCGGGAGTGATCGTGGGGACGGCGGCCGGCCAGGACGGGCCGATGGTGAGGTCGATGGTCAGGCCGCGCCGGGCCGCCTGGTCGAGCGCGGCCTCGACGGCGGCGTTCCAGGCGGGGGTGCCCCAGCCGTGCCGGGCCGGGTCCAGCACAGACTTGTCGCGGATGCTGTGGTGCACCGCCGCGATCTCCGCCCCGCCGAACCCGGCGTCGGCGAGCACGTCCACCTCCCGCCGGATCTCGGCGGGATCGACGTGGGCGTCGGGCCACCACCAGCGCACCATCGGCCGCACGGCCCGGCGCGGCCGCGCGAACCACCCAGCGCCCGGATGGCCTGAGGCGGAGGCGGGGGAGACGGGGAGGGTGACGGCGAGGGTCGCGGTGAAGAGGAAGCCGCGGCGCGAGAGGTCGTCCATCAGAGTCTCCCGAGGTAACCGTCGTCTTCAGGCGATGGGGGAATCGGGAGCGGGAGGGCCGTCAAGGCCCGAGCGTGCCTTGACCTGTCAGGTCCGCGGGTCACAGATTTCCTTCCGGGTTTGTCGGTGCCAGCCGATATCGTGGTGGTCTCGTTACCGAGCGTGGGGGGTGGGTGTGCGCAGGTCGTTCAAGTTCCTGCTGCGCCCCACCAGCAAGCAGGCCGCCGCGCTCGCACAGTGCCTGGAAGACCACCGGGAGCTGTACAACGCGGCTCTCGAACACCGCCGTACGGCCTACCGCAAAGCCGGGGTGACGGTGCGCTATGGCGAGCAGTCGGCGGAGCTGAAGCACATCCGCGCCGACGACTCCGACGGTCAGGGCCGATGGTCGTTCTCCTCCCAGCAGGCCACCCTCCGCAGGCTGGACAAGGCATACCGGGCGTTTTTCGACCGTGTCAAAGCAGGCCGCACGCCAGGGTTCCCGCGTTTCAAGGGGCGAGGCTGGTTCGACACGGTCGAGTGGCCCAAGGACGGCGACGGCTGCCGGTGGGACTCCCAGCCCCACCACCCGACCGCGACCTACGTGCGGTTGCAGGGCGTCGGGCATGTCCGGGTCCACCAACACCGCCGTGTGCTGGGCATCGTCAAGACGATCAGCGTCAAGCGGGAAGGCGCCCGCTGGTTCGTCGTGCTGTCGTGCGATGACGTGCCCGCACAAACCCTTCCCGCGACGGGCGCGGTCGCCGGTATTGACATGGGCGTCGCCTCGCTGGCCACGACCAGCGACGGCGACCACATCGAAAACCAGCGGCACCTTGCCACGTGCGCCGGCCGCCTGGCAGCGGCCCAGCGGGACCTCGCCGGTAAGAAACGAGGATCCAAGCGGCGCCGTAAGGCCGTCGCACGGGTGGCGGCCCTGCACGCCAAGGTGCGGCGGCAACGCCTCGACTCGGCGCACAAAGCCGCGCTCGCGCTGGTCCGCGGCTACGACGTGATCGTGCACGAAGCGCTGAACGTCGCGGGCATGACCCGGCGTGCCGCGCCGAAACCGGACGGCGAAGGCGGCTACCTGGCTAACGGCCAGTCGGCCAAATCCGGGCTGAACAAGAACATTCTCGACGCGGGCTGGTCCGCGTTCCTGACGATCCTGTCGCACAAGGCTGAAAGCGCCGGTCGAGAGCTGATCGCAGTGAACCCCGCCAACACCTCCCGTACCTGCTCGCGCTGCGGGCACTGCGCGAAGGAGAACCGTGTCACCCAAGCCGTCTTCCGATGTACGGGGTGCGGGTTTTCCGCGCACGCCGACGTGAACGCGGCGATCAACATCTTGAGGGCAGGGCTTGCCCTTCGCGAGGCTGCGCAAGCGGCTTAGCGAGAAGCCGCTCCCTTCATAGAGCGGAGGAGTCACGATGCGTGCGCTCCAGGGGGTGCGGCGCCCGCGCGACGGACGCGGGACGCAGGCTGCTCGGAGGCCCAGGGGCGAGGGCCCGGCCCGGCCGGACCCTCGCGACCGCGTCTAGCTGGGGATCGGGTACGGGAACGCGCTCGTCACACCGATCTTGTCGTACTCCATCTTCGAGGTGTCGAAGCCGTCCGCCCAGTTGGCGTTCTTGACCTCGTTGCACTTGTAGGCCTGGTACTTGTCGTCGCTGACCTTGCCCACCTCGACGTTCTCGATCGAGAACCCGCAGCCGCCCGCGTCCATGTGGACGCCGCGCGTGCCGGAGTCCGGCATCTGCCCGGCGGGGTCGTTGATGACGTCGCCGATCACCATCTGCGAGACGTAGTTGTCGATCGGGTGCGGTTCGACGTTGTGCACGCCGTAGGTGTAGAAGGCGCCCATGTCGCCGCTGTCGAGGCCGGTCTCCTCCAGGCGGATGTAGGAGAACCGGTTGTTGCGGGCGTAGTTGTCCTCGTTCTTGATCTCGGGACGGACCTCCAGGCTGATGCCGTAGCGGGCGCTGTGCTTGACGACGATGTTGCTGACCACGTTGTTACCGGTGTTCATCATCTCGATGCCGGCCGCGTCGCCGGGCACCAGCTCGCCGACGTGGTAGATGTAGTTGTTGGCGAACGTGTGGTGCCCGGTGATGTCGCCCTCGCCGGGATAGCCGCCCTCCACCTTGATGCCGTCGCCGCCGATGTTGTCCAGCAGGCTGTCGGTCACCTTGACGCGCTCGTTGGCGAAGAGCAGGAAGACGCCCGTGTAACCGCTGTCGGACAGGTGCAGCCTGGTCAGGTCGATGTCGCGGGAGTTCGTCACGGTGATCATGCCGAACCGGTTGCGCGGCAACTCGATCTGCCGGTCGTAGATCGGGTACTTGTGCTCGTATCCCGAGTCACCGGCGGCGTTCCACCCGTAGCGGTACCAGTCGACGAAGTCGGAGTACTGCAGCGCCAGCCCGTCGAAGGCGAGGTTCTGCACCCGCCGCTCGGGCGAGGACCCGGCCAGCGAGATGAGCGTCTTGACGGTGGGCGCCACGACCTTGTCGATCGAGCCCTTCGGCCAGTAGTAGACCTCGCTGTTGGCGAAGTCGAAGTAGTACTCGCCCGGCTGGTCGAGGAAGCGCAGCGTGTTCTGCAGGAAGTAACGCGAGCCGCTGCGGCTGTTGACGAGGCTGAAGCGGGTGTCGTGGTTGAACGTGAAGAAGTTCTTGCGGAAGTCGGCCCCGCCGAGCGGCACGGTGTCGCTGAACCAGCTCCACGACCCGCCCGACCAGACGACCATCTGGGCGTTCTTGTCGAAGTCGGCGTCCCACTCCTTCGGGACGTCCTTGGGGTCGAAGAAGAGCCAGTTGTGCACGGCCTGGTACTCCGCCTCGGGCAGCACCGAGAACAGGTACGGAGACCAGAGGTCGTCGCTGGTCCTGTTGGGGTAGCGGGCGGTGGTGGCGCGCTTGCCGTCCTCGAAGAGGGTGTAGAAGTTCCGGTCGACCTTGGTCTTGTAGATGTTGTCGTCGTACTTCTGCCAGCCGGTCAACGGCCTGGCCCCGAGCAGCCTGGCCTTGCCGGGGCCGTCGGCGCTGCGGTAGATGATCTTGTGGCCGTTCTCGCCGGAGTCGGCCTCGGTGAAGGTGATCGTCTTGTCGACCACGTAGTCACCGGTCTTGAGGTTGACCACGATGTCGCAGTTCTGGTGGTACTTCTTCTTGGCCCGGAGCTGGTCGCGGGCCTGCTCGATGGACTTCCACGGGCGCTGGGCGCTGCCGTCGCCGCGGTCGCCGCCTGAGGGGGAGACGAAATAGTCACACGTCTTGGCGGCAGCCGCCGGGGTCGGGGTCGTCAGTCCGCCCAGGAGTAAGACGACCGCGCCCAGGGACCTGAGGATCACTGGCTCTCCTTAACTTCCCGCCACCGCTCGTACTCGGCGCGGGTCTCGGGGGTGAGTGGGTAGTAGTCAGAAAGCGCCCCGCCCTCCTCGATGCGGGCGCGGCTGTAGCGCTCCCACTGCTCGTGGTCGGCGGCGGCCTCGAGCACCGACGTGGCGCGCCGGCGCGGCACGACCACGGCGCCGTCGTCGTCGGCCACGCACAGGTCGCCGGGCAGCGCGAGCGCCCCGCCCACGGCCACCGGCACGTCGTACGCCCACGGGAACAGCTCCGCCTGCGAGGCGTAATGAGGGGTCGCGCCCGTCGTCCAGAGCGGCAGCCCGATGCCGCTCACCCGGGGAAGGTCCCGGATCCGGCCGTCCACGACGATGCCCGCGCCGCCCTTGCGCTTGAAGTAGCGCACCAGCATGTCGCCGAAGCAGCCCGTGTACGCGCTGCCGTACGCCTGCACGAGCAGCACGTCGCCGGGCTCGATCGTCTCCAGCACGGCCCACAGCGCGGTGTGCCGCTCGACGTACTCCTGGCCGAGTCCGGAGGCGATGTCCTCGCGCTGTGGCATGAACTGCAGCGTGCGGACCCGCCCGGCGATCTTCTGCCCCTGGGCGATGGGACGCGGTCCCTCGATGAAGGTCCGCCGGATGCCCTGGGCGTGCAGCTTGGCGCAGGCGGTGGCCGAGCTGATCCGCTTCAGCCCCTCCACGAGGACGGGGTCGGGTCCGGCGGGCAGCTGCCCGCGAACAGGCAGATCCCAGATGGCGTCGTCCATGTAACTCCTCAGTAGTACTGGTGTGACGGCGTGCGGACGCGCGCGGTCGTGTGCAGGTCGAGCCGGATGCGGCGGCCGGGCGGCAGTTCGACGACGAGGCGCGGCCCGTCCACCGTCACCTCCCGCTCCGACTCGGTGATCGGGGGAGTGGTGTAGGAGCGCGGGTCACCGGGGTAGTCCTCGTCCCCCCGGGTGATGACCGCGCGGTCGATGCGGTGCTCGCCGAACGCGCCCGCCTGGAGCACGACTCTTCGGGTGTGGGTGAGGCCGAGGTTGACCAGCTCGACGCGGGTGCCGTCGGGGCGTACCGAGTCGACCAGCGCGGCCACGTCCCGGGGCAGCCCCGGGCGGTGGCGGTCGGCGTCGAAGTAGGCCAGCCGGGTGGGCAGCAGCCCGCCGTTGTAGAGCACCTGCGGGGTGCCGGTGACGAGCTGCAGCAGCGCTTCGGTGAGCACGGGGTTGAGCCGCTGCCAGTGGTGCACGTGGATGGCGGACAGGTCCTCGTGGTCGGCGTCGATGAGCGCCATCCGGCGCTGCACCTGCCCGAGCGCGGTGGACAGCATGGCCTCGGGGAAGCCGGGGTTGGCGCCGCGCAGGAACTCCAGCCAGGGCGCCTCGTGCCCGGCCTCCTCCTTGTTCCGGAACGGGCGCACCGTGGCCCAGTCGTATCCGGAGGCGGCTCTCAGCCGGTCGAGCCGCTCGGCGTCCTGCCGTCCGAGCGAGGTGTACCAGAGCCAGACGGGCAGGCCGAGCTGCGGCGGCTGGAAGTCGAACCAGCCCCCGTCGTCGTGCCGGTTCGGCACCAGCATGGTGGGCTTGCCGGCCTCGTCGCCCAGCTCGGCCAGCCAGCGGTCGCTGGTGCTCATCTCCGTCTCGGTCACGCCGGCCTGGACGGCCTGGTCGTACACGATCTCCAGGGGGTCGCGGCCGATGGCGAGCGCGGCTTCGTCGCCGGTCAGCAGGTGGGCGTTGACGGCGGCGATAGCGGCGGCGGCGCCGACGCTGTAGAGGCCGTGCGGCCACTGCCAGCCGTAGGTGCCGCCGTACCAGCGGCCGCCGTGCAGCTCGCCGACCTCGCCGGACAGGCCCACGTTGTCGGGCAGGATCCCGCCGTTGGCCGCGGCCCGGCGCTCCCAGGCGCCGATGTAGCGCAGGGCCCAGTCGCGGTAGCGGTCGTCGCCGTCGTACAGCCAGGCGTTGACGGCCAGGCTGGTCGCGGCCAGGTTGACGGCCACGTCGCCGCGGCCGAGGCGCTCGTTCATGGCGGCGCCCATGCGGGCGGCGTTGCTCGGGTCGCCCAGGTCCGCCCACTCCGCGATGCCCGGCAGGTCGCGCAGCGGCAGGCCGTACGGCCGCATGCTGATCAGGTCGGTGTGGTAGGAGGCCCACTCCCACTGCAGGCCGTAGCGGGGGCCGCCGGCGCCGTTGTGCGGGGCGCGGATGATGTCGTGCTCGGCGTCGTAGTTGGCCGAGCCGGGCAGGTAGAGGTCGGCGAAGCGGCGGGCGCGCTCGCGGAAGCGCTCGTCGCGCGGGTCGGCGGCGCAGATGCCGTAGAACAGCAGCAGCGACTCGCCCTGGTGGAACCAGTCATAGCCGCGCTCGAACTCGTCCACCAGGTAGCCCAGCTCGGTGAGCTGCGCGGTCACGCCCTCCCAGTGGTGCTTCGAGGCGTCCAGCAGGTCGTCGGCCCCGCCCAGCTGGTAGAGCGTGGGCCAGTTGAAGAACGCCTCGTAGAAGTCGTCGGCGCCGTCCCGGTCGGCGGCCGGTCCGTGGTAGACGAGCCGGCCGTCGGGGCCGCAGTAGCGGGCGGCGAAGGCCCGCCAGGCCTCGTCGAGGGCGTCGAACAGCCTGCGCTCGAGCACCGCCCAGACCGGTGGCACGCCGAGCGGGACGGTCGCCGTGACAGAGGGACCGTTCGCGGGTCCCGGAGATACTGTCCGCATCTTCACCCTTTCGTTGCTCCGGCGGTCAGGCCGCTGATGATGTGCCGTTGCATGAAGACGAAGAAGACCAGCAGCGGGGCGATGGCCAGCAGCAGCGTCGGGAAGACCACCGTGTAGTCGGTGGAGTACTGGCTGACGGCCGCGTAGACGCCGGTGGTCACGGTGTAGAGGCCGCTGCCGGGGCCCAGGATGATCTGCGGGTTCACGAAGTCGTTCCACACCGAGAAGGTGTTGAGGATGACCATCGTGGCGACCGCGGGCCTCATCAGCGGGAAGACGATCTGCCAGAACGTACGCAGCCTGCCGGCCCCGTCCACGGCCGCCGCCTGGTCGAGCACGGCCGGGATGGTGGCGATGTAGCCGGCGTACAGGAAGATCGAGAACGGTAGCGTTAACACGGTCTCGAACAGCACGAACCCCCGGATGGTGCCCATCAGGCCGAGGGTCTTGAGCACGTACACGACGGGGATGACCAACACCTGGCCCGGGATGAACGTCCCGGCCAGGAAGAACAGCATCAGCATCCGGAAGCGGCGCTTCGGGCTGCGTGCGATCACGTAGGCGGCCGGCGCCGCCAGGACCACCGACAGCACGTTGACCGCCACCACGAACAGGAGCGTGACCGCGTAGCCCTTGACCACGTTGAACTGGGGGTTCGTCAGCGCCCTGCCCAGCGGCTCCAGCGTGAGACCCCCCAGGCCGAACGGATCGGCCATGATGTCCTGCTGGCCCTTGAACGCGTTGACGGTCAGCACGTACAGGGGGATGAGCATGAAGGCGACGGTCGCCCAGAGGAATGTCCTTCTCACTGGTGGACCGCCAGTTCGCCGCGCCTGCGCAGCTTGGTCACCACGAACGCCAGCGCCGCCGTCACCAGCATGAGCAGCACCGACTGCGCGGAGCCGAAGCCGAGGCGGGCGTCGTGGAAGGAGTTCCACAGGATGAGGTAGGCGACGGTCTGCGTCTGCCCGGCCGGGCCGCCCGCCGTCAGCGACACCACCAGGTCGTACGTCTTGAGCAGCGTCACCAGCGACAGCACGATGTTGACCGTCACGGACGGGCCGAGCGCCGGGAGCGTCACGTTCCTGAACACCTGCCAGCGCGTCGCGCCGTCGATGCGCGCCGCCTCGATCAGGGAGTGCGGCACGGCCTGCAGCCCCGCCAGGTAGAGCACCACGTTGACCCCGAACCCGGCCCACACCAGCACCCCGATCATGGTGATCGTGGCCCACGCCGGGTCCGACAGGAACGGCAGCACCTCGCCGCCCCACTTCGTCACCAGGTTGTTGACCGCGCCGTTGGTGCCGAGGATCGCCGACCAGAGGAAGCCGACCACGAGGGCGCTGAGCACGTGCGGATAGAACAGGACGATCCGGAAGAACGTGTTCGCCTTCGAGGCGCCGTTCACCAGGAGGGCGAAGCCGAGGCCGAGCAGGTTGAGCCCGGCCGTGCCCGCGGCGGCGACCAGCAAGGTGACGAGGGCCGCGCGGCGCAGCTCGGGGTCGTCGAGGAGGTCGAGGTAGTTGGCGGCGCCGACGAAGGCGGGGTCGGCGCTGAAGCCGTCCCAGTCGGTGAGGCTCAGGTAGAGCGCCAGGCCGACCGGGACGATCAGCATCACGGTGTAGAGGACGGTGGCGGGGGCGACCATGATCGTGGTGGCCCACCCGTCGCCACGCCTGGTCTTCGGGAGAGCGGGGGCTTCGGGGATGGCTGGGGGCGCTTCCCGGGTGAGCGTCATTTGCGGCCGGCCAGCCAGCGGTCCACGCCCTCGGCCACTTCCTTGGGCGACTTGCCCACGTACAGGCCCTGGACCTCGGTGTTCCACGCGGCGTTGAAGCCCTTGGGGAGGGTCGCGTCGCCGTAACCCTCACCCTGCGGGACGCCGGAGGGGGCGCTGTCGAGGATCTGCTGTACCTGCTTCTCCAGCGGGGTGAACTCGCGCTCCACGCCGGCGCGGAAGTTGCCGTCCTGCTTGAGCTGGCTCTTGACCGCCGCCTGGTCGGTGACGAGCCACTGCACGAGCTTGAGGGCCGCGTCCTTGTTCGGGGTGGATTTGAGGATCATGTACGGGGCCGCCATCGTGGCGCCCTGCGGACCCGGGTACGCCTGGCCCTTGTCGACCGGGGCGGGGAAGACGCCGACCTCGAAGTCCTTCGTGGACTTGGCCTCGGCGGCGGTGAACCAGCTGCCCATCACGTACATGGCGGCCTTGCCGGACAGGAACGCGGTCTCGGCGTCGGCGTACTTCGTGCCCAGGGCGTTCTTGTCGACGTAGCCCTTGTCGATCCAGGTGCGGTAGCGCTCCAGGTAGGGCAGCAGCGACTCGCCGGCCTTGAGCTTGCCCGCCTTGACGTCCTGCTGCCAGGTGGGGTGGAGCTGGGCGCGCGACGGTCCGGAGAACTGCAGCAGCTGGAGCCCGGTCAGGAACTCGCCGCCGGTCTGCAGCGGCAGCCACCCGGCCGTCTTGAGCTTGCCCATGGCGGCGTCGAACTCGTCGAGCGTGGCCGGCGGCTTGTCGATCCCGGCCTTGTCGAACGCGCTCTTGTTGTAGAAGACCAGCGACTGCGCCTGCACGCCGACGCCGACCGTGTAGATCTTGCCGCCCAGGCTCGCCTCCTTGGCCAGCGGCGTGTCCTTCGCCCACGGCTGGTCGGTCAGGTCGAGCATCTGCTTGGAGAGCGTCTCGTCCGCCGTCAGCGTCTCGATCACGTCGGGCGCGTTGCCCGCCGCGAGCTGCTGCGGCAGCGTGTCGGCCACGCCCTTGCCGGTCGGCGCCTCGACCTTGACGTCGACGCCGGGGTTGGCCTGCTCGAACGGCTTGACCAGGCCGTCCCAGTACGCCTGGGTGAGGTTCGGGGTGATGTTGACCAGCATGCGCACGGTGATCTGGCCGCCCTCGCCCTGCTTGGCCTGCGAGTCGCCGGCGAAGCCACCCCCGCCGCAGCCGGTGAGCAGGAGCAGGCAGCTGAGGGCTGTGGGAGCGAGGAATGGATGGGGGGAACGCATCGCACCTCCAAGGGGGCGAGATCTGCGACGCCTTTTAATGGGTCGATACTCGATTAGCGATTATTTAATACGTTGGTCACATGGCCTCGTCAAGGGGCTATGTGGTGCTACAAATAAGTTTCCAGCGGATGACTGAGTCATAAATACGTTAAGGTGGGGCCGTGGCTGGACGCGATGACGACAAGCGGCTGGTGCTGGGCGAGGAGGAACGCTCCGCGCTGCGCGAGTGGGCCGAAGGGTCCTCCGGGGGTCTGGGACTGCGCAGCCGGATCGTGCTCGCCTGCGCGGACGGGCTGCCGCGCAAGGAGATCGCCGACCGGCTCGAGGTGAGCCCGGCGACGGTGGCCAAGTGGCGGGCCCGCTTCGTGGAGCGCGGGCTCGACGGGCTGGCGGACGCGCCCCGGCCCGGCCGCCCGCGCACCGCGGAGCGGCAGGAGGCCGAGCGCGTGATCGCCGCCGCGGCGGTCGGCACGGCCGTGCCCTCGACCCGTACGATGGCGCGCCAGCTCGGGCTGTCGCAGTCGACGGTGGCCCGGATCTGGCAGGAGCAGCAGATCGCGCCGCCCGCGGCCCGGCTGCTGCCCAGGGAGCTCCTGTCCGACCGCGTCTACGCGCTGCTGCGCGGGTGGATCGTCTCGGGGGAGCTGGTGGCTGGGCAGCGGCTGGTGGAAGCGGAGATCGCCCGCCGGGTCGGCACCAGCCAGGCCCCGGCGCGTGAGGCGATCAAGCGGTTGGCGCACGAGGGGCTGGTCATCTCCTATCCCAACCGGGGGAGCTACGTCGCGGAGATCTCGGACGAGCAGGCCCGGGAGGTCCGTGACATCAGGGTGCTGCTGGAGGAGTATGCCGCACGGGGCGCCGCCGCCCGCATCCAGGCCGACACCCTGCGGGAGCTCTCGGCCGACGTGCTGGCGATGCGGCAGGCCGCCCAGGACGGGGACATCGGCGCCTTCCGCGACGCCGACCTGGCCTTCCACCGGCGGGTCTGCGCGGCGTGCGGCAACTCGTTCCTGCTGCGGCTGTGGCGGACCATCGAGTCGAACCTGTGGAGCCTGCACGTGGTGGGCAACCCGCTGTACGACGGTGACTGGACGGCCATGGCGGGCCACCACGACGACCTGGTGGCGGCCCTGGCGTCGGGCGACCCGGACGAGGCGGCCCGCCTCTTCGCCGCCCACGCCCGCGGCGAAGCCTCCCGCACCCGCCCCCGCACCCGCACCTCCCCACCCCCGCCCACCGCCACCGTCTGAGCGGCGCCGCCTCCGGACGGGGTGCGGGGGCGGGCGGCGGGGGTCAGGGGGACGGGGTGAGGTCGTAGGTGGTGCCTCGGCGGGTGTCGAGGACGATCACGTTCGGCTCCGGGCGGGAGACCGTGACCGGGCGCCCGCCCGACGTCACCGTCACCGGCGCGGCAGTCCGGAGGGTGAGTTCGCGGCCCAGGTCCGAGTGGATCCGCCCCCCGGTCAGCGCGCCCGCGCTCCACGACAGGTCCACCTCGAAGCCGCCCCGCGCCCGGAACCCCCGGATCGACCCGGCCGGCCAGGCGGCGGGCAGGGCGGGCAGCAGGTGCACCTGGTCCCCGTGGCTCTGCAGCAGCATCTCCGTGATCCCCGACATCCCGCCGAAGTTGCCGTCGATCTGGAACGGCGGATGCAGGTCGAACATGTTCGGCGCCGTACGGGCGGGCAGCAGCAGGTTCGACAGCCGCTTGTACGCCTCGGCAGCGTCCAGCAGCCGCGCCCAGAAGTTGATCTTCCAGGCGAGCGACCACCCGGCCCCCGCCTCGCCGCGCAGCTCCAGGGTGCGCCGGGCGGCGGCGGCCAGGTCGGGCGACAGCCGGGGGTCGATCTGGTGGCCGGGGAAGAGGCCCCACAGGTGCGAGATGTGGCGGCTGCGCGAGAGCGCCGCGTCGCCCCGGTAGTCCTCCTGCCACTCCTGGATCTGCCCCAGGTGGCCGATCTGGTTGGGGACGAGCTTCGACCGGGCGTCCGCGGCCTTGGCGCGCATGTCCGCCTCGACCCCCAGGATCTCCGACGCCTCCGAGAAGGCCCCGAACAGGTCCCGCAGGATCTGCATGTCCATGGTGGGCCCCGCGCAGATGCTGACGTTCTCGCCGCCGTCCTCGTGGTGCCCGACCTCCGGGGAGTGCGACGGGTTCGTCACCAGGTAGCCGCTCCGGGGATCGGTCTGCAGCGTGTCCAGGAAGAACTCCACCGACCCCTTGATCAGCGGGAAGTGCTCGCGCAGGCGCCGCTCGTCCCCCGTGTAGAGGTAGTGCTCCCAGAGCATCAGGCACAGCCACGCCCCGCCGCTGGGCCACACGCCGTAGAAGGCGAAGTCCACGGGCGCCGTCCCGCGCCAGCCGTCGGTGTTGTGGTGCGCCACCCAGCCCTTCGCGCCGTACTGCGCCGCGGCGGTCTTCGCCCCCGTCTCCGCCAGGTCCTTGATCAGGTCGAACAGCGGGTCCATGCACTCGACCAGGTTCGCGGGCGCGGCGGGCCAGTAGTTCATCTCGCAGTTGATGTTGATCGTGTACTTCGACTCCCACGCGGGCGTGAGCGAGTCGTTCCAGATGCCCTGCAGGTTGGCGGCGTAGCCGGGCGAGCGGGAGGAGGAGATCAGCAGGTAGCGCCCGAACTGGTAGTACAGGGCGGCCAGCCCCGGGTCGGTGTCGAGCTGCTTGCGCGCGATCCGCTGGTCGGTGGGGAGCGCGGCGGCCTCCGAGGTGCCCAGGTCGATCTCGAGCCGCCCGAAGAGCCGCTGGTAGTCCCGTACGTGCTTGCGCTTCAGCACCTCGTACGGCTGCCCGCACGCACGCGTGAGATGCCGGCCCGCCACCTCGGCCGGGTCGCCGCCGACGTCCTTGTAGCTGCGGTAGCTGGAGCCCATGGAGATCAGCAGCGTGACCTCGTCCGCCCCCTCGACGATCAGCGTGCCGCCGTCGGTGCGGACCGCGCCGCCGCGGGCCTCCGCCCTGGCCAGGGCCCGGAAGCGGACCTCGCCCTTCAGGCCCTGCGTGTCGGTGCTGACCCCGTCAAGGGCTATGGAGTCGCGGCCGGCGGAGGAGGTGGAGGACGCCTGCGGGCTGGTGAAGGCCGCCTGGAACGACACCGAGCCGGGCTTGTCGGCCGTGTGGCGGACGACGACGACCTGGTCCGGGTTGCTGGCGAAGACCTCGCGCGTGTGGCGCACGCCGTCCCGCACGTACGTGACCGTGGTGACGGCCCGGGACAGGTCCAGCTCGCGGCGGTACTCCGTGAACTCCGCCGCGCCCGGGAAGGTCAGCGTGAGGTCGCCCAGCACCTGGTACGGCGCCTGCTCGCTGGGCTTGCCGAGGAACTTCTTGTCCGCCAGGTTCTGGGCGGCCTGCCACTTGTCCTCCCAGACCAGCCGCCTGATCTCGGGGAGCGCGGCCAGCGCCTCGGGATTGTCGTAGTCGTGCGGCCCGCCGGCCCAGATGCTGTCCTCGTTGAGCTGCAGGCGCTCGGTGGCCACGCCGCCGAAGACCATGGCCCCGAGCCTCCCGCACCCGACCGGCAGCGCCTCCAGCCAGGCCGCCGCCGGGCGGTCGTACCAGAGCTTCAGCGGGCCGGCGGCCGTGGAGGCGTGCGCGGGGATGGTCACGAGCAGGGACCCGGCCGCGGCGCCTAAGCCGGTCTTGAGTACGCCTCGTCGTGTGTAGCCGTCGTTGGACACCGTCACTCCTGTTCCAGAACACGGTGGAGGGGGGAGCGCATGGATGCGTACGACCTGTCCGGCTCAGCAGCCGCTCACAGGGACGCCACAAGCGCGGTGAACGTAGGATGTATCTTTACGCGAAGAAGTCATCTGATGTCCATACCTCCCGTAGATCTAGCCGAAAGATGGGAGCTCTGCTAGGTTGCCGATCATGGAGAAACTCGGACGCAGCGGCGTTGGCGTTTCCCGGATCGGCCTCGGCACCGCGCCCCTGGCAGGGCTCTACACCGCGGTCGGCGACGAGCAGGCCGCCGCCACGCTCGACGCCGCCTGGTCCGCGGGCGTCCGCTACTTCGACACCGCCCCCCGCTACGGCTCCGGACTGGCCGAGAGGAGGCTGGGAAGCTTCCTCGCGGGTGTCGACCGGTCCGAGGCGACGGTGTCCAGCAAGGTCGGCGCGCTGCTCGGCCCCGCCAGGCGCGACTACACCGTGGAGGGCGTCTACGCCTCGCTCGCCGCCAGCCTCGAACGCTCCGGGCTCGACGCGTTCGACATCCTGCTCATCCACGACCCCGACGACCACTGGGAGGAGGCCGTGCGGCACGCCTACCCGGCGCTCGCGCGGCTGCGCGAGCAGGGCGGGGTGCGGGCGATCGGCGTCGGCATGACGCAGGCCGAGATGCTGGTCAAGTTCGTGCGGGAGACCGACGTCGACTGCGTGATGGTGGCCGGCCGCTACAGCCTGCTCGACCGCACGGCGGCCGACGAGCTGCTCCCGCTGTGCGCCGAGCGCGGCACCGGCGTGCTGGTGGCAGGGGTGTTCAACGGCGGCATCCTGGCCGACCCGGGGCCCGGCGCGTACTACGACTACGCCCCGGCGCCCGAGCCCGTGCTGAAGCGGGCGCGCCGCCTGGCCGAGCGCTGCGCCGCGTACGACGTGCCGCTCGCGGCGGCCGCGCTCCAGTTCCCGTTGCGCCACCCGGCCGTGACCGGCATCGTGGTCGGCGCCCGCAGCCCCGAGGAGGTGGCCGAGGACCTCGCCCTGGCCGCCACCCCGATTCCCGAAGCCCTCTGGACCGAGTTGGACTGAAGCATGACCCGTATCGACGCCCACCACCACATCTGGGACCTCGCCGCCCGCCCGCACGGCTGGCTCGACCCCGAGCCGATGGCGCCCGTCCGGCGCACGTTCACCCTCGACGACCTCGCCGGGCCCGCGGCCGCGGCCGGAGTGACCGCGACCGTGCTGGTGCAGGTGCTGCCCGATCTGGCCGAGACGCGCGAGTTCCTGGCGCTGGCCGCCGAGTCCGACCTGGTCGCGGGCGTCGTCGGCTGGATCGACCTGACCGCGCCCGACGCCGCCGACACCCTGGCGGGCCTGCCGGCCGGGCTGGTGGGCGTCCGCCACGGCGTCCAGTCCGAGCCGGACCCCGACTGGCTCACCCGGCCCGACGTGCGCCGCGGGCTCGCCGCGGTGGCCGCCGCCGGGCTGGCGTACGACCTGCTCACGCTGCCGCACCAGCTCCCCGCCGCCGTCGACACCGTGACGGCCATGCCCGAGCTCACGTTCGTGCTCGACCACCTGTCCAAGCCGCCGATCGCCACCGGCGAGCTGGAGCCGTGGCGCAGCCGGATCCTGGAGCTGGCAGCCCGCCCGAACGTCTACTGCAAGCTGTCCGGCATGGTCACCGAGGCCGACTGGGCGTCCTGGCAGGTGGCCGACCTGCGGCCGTACGCCGAGACCGTCCTGGAGGCGTTCGGGCCCGAGCGGGTGATGTTCGGCTCCGACTGGCCGGTCTGCCTGCTCGCGGCCGGGTACGACCAGGTCGCACAGGCCGCGGACGACCTGTGCGCCGGGTTGTCGGAAGGCGAGCGGGCCGAGGTCTTCGCCGGTACGGCCCGCCGCGCGTACCGTCTCCATTAGGCCGTCTCCATTAGTGCTGGCTGCACTAGGAGACGCGGAAGGTCGTCTGATACGTCCGCGACTCCTGCGGGCCCAGCCAGATCATGCTGCCGTCCTCCCGCGCCGCCGCGTCGCCCGACACGTGGTGGGTGGACGGCTCCAGGCCGACCGCGTAGTTGCCCGAGCGCAGGTTCAGCCACTCGAAGAAGTACGGGAACTCCTCCGCCCGCCACTCCACGGTGACCTTCATCCCGAGCCGGTCGTTGGCCACCGCCACCCGGTGCAGCCCGTCCGCGCCGGGGTTGAGCGCGTGCTCGTACACCTGCTCCACGAACCCCGGCACCGGCCCCGGGAAGGTCACGTGGTCGGCCTTCTGCTCGGCCACGCTGTCGCTCTGCCAGAGCGTCTCGCGGATGTCGGCCTCCAGCCGGGCACCCTCGTCGAGCAGCGGCCAGCCCAGGTTGATGTGATAGAGGAACATATGCGGCGCCGGCTCGAACCCGGCGTTGGTGACGGTGTCGACGAGCCTGATCTCGTCGCCGCCCAGATCGGCCTCGATGCGGCGGACCAGGCGCAGGTTCTCGGCGAACACCGCGGCCTGGCGCACCTCGCCCTCGGCCCACAGCACGCAGCGGTCGCCGTCCCAGCGCTCGCCGTACCCGGTGAGCCGGGCCGGGAGGTTGCCGGCGCGGCCGTGCAGCCCGTGCCGCACCGACTGCCGGGGCGGGTAGCGGTAGGTGCCGGCGGGCACCTCGCCCCCGAACAGCGTGTGGTCGAGCCCGGCCGTGACGATGAGCCCGGAGAACGAGCGCAGCCAGGACAGCCCGTCCTCGTCGGCGTTCTCGTGCAGCCCGGGGTGGCGGAAGCCGGTGGGGGAACGCCAGCCGAACGAGCGCCCGGCGTGCTCGGCGTGCCCGATGTCCATGCACCTGTCCACCAGCACGTCGAACGCCAGCCCCGAGCCGGTGCGGAACTCCAGCGTCCTGATGCCCCGCTCGACCCCGTCCCCGAGCGTCACCAGCCGGACCCCGCCGGCCGCGCTCAGGTCCCCGGTCAGCTCGGCCAGCCGCCTGCGGTCCGGCGTCATGCCATCACCCACCCTCCGTTGACTTCGATGGTCTGGCCCGTGACGAACGACGCGTCCGGGCCCGCGAGGAACGACACCACAGCCGCCAGCTCGTCGGGCGTCCCGCGCCGCTGGAGCGACTGCCGCTCCAGGACGAACCGGTTGTACGCCTCGGGGTCCTCGTGGATCTCCTCGGCCGCCGTCGGGAACGCGCCCGGCGAGACGCAGTTGACCCGGATCTCCCGCGGTCCCAGCTCGCGGGCCAGCGCCCTGGTCAGCGCCGCCGCCGCGCCCTTGGTGGCCACGTACGCGGCCAGGTCGGACCAGCCGCCGTGCATGGTGATCGAGGCGATGTTGACGATCGCGCCGCCCGAGGTCATCTGCCCGGCCGCGTGCTGGGCGGCCAGCCAGTAGGCCCGCTGGTTGACCGCGTGCACGTCCTCGTACTCGGCGAGCGGCACCTCCAGGAACGGCCTGGCGGGGTAGATCGCCGCGTTGTTGACCAGGATGCCGACCGGGCCGAGCCGCGCTGCCGTCTCGGCGAACGCGGACTCGATCGCGGCCGGGTCGCGCAGGTCCACCTTCAGGTTGAGCGCGCCTTCGAGGGAGCCGGCGTCGAGGTCGAGGGCCGCCACCTGGTGGCCGTCGGCGGCCAGCCGGCGGACGATCGCCCTGCCGAGCGCCCCGGCGGCGCCTGTCACGAGCGCCGTGGTCATGTCTGCCTCCATTCCTTGTGCAGGTCCCTGAGCAGGTCGCGGGGCCGGACGCGGGCGAGCAGCCCGTCGCGGACCAGCGCGGACGACCGCTCCTGCAGGGCGATGTAGCCGGGCAAGCGCGGCCTGATCCAGGCGGCCTCCAGGGTGGCGAGCGTGGGGTCGCCCCGCCAGGCGGAGTGGGCCGCGGGCTGCCCGCCGGTGGCCGGGAACAGCTTCGTCTGCACGGGCTCCGACACCAGGCGGCGCAGGTGGGCGCGGACGGCCTCGCGGATCGAGCCGATGCGCCGCCTGGAGACCACGAGCCCGGTGCCGCCGAGCACGCTCCCGGGCGGCTCGCCCGGCCAGGCGGGGGCGTCCGAGAAGGTCAGCGGGTAGGTCACGTAGCCGTACAGAAGGGGGCAGAAGTCGACCCCACCGGCCGTCATGGTGTCGAGCACGCCGATCGGGTTGAGCAGCGACACGTCGCGGTCGGCCCGCGCGAGCAGCTCCGACATGAGCTCCAGCGCCCGCTCCCCGGCCGCCTCGTCGAGGAAGTCACCCGAGCACAGCGCGCAGAACATGAGGAACGCGTGCGGCCCGCCCAGGCACAGCGCCATCCGCGCGTCCCGCGCGAACTCCGCCATCTCCGGCCACGTCCTCGGCACCTCGACGCCGGGCCCGGCCGCGCTCACCTGGGTGGCCGCGTCGAGCGGCAGCGCCCACTGGCGGCCCTCCAGGTGGTAGCTCTCGTAGCTCCTGCCGACGGACCGCGTCTCCACCGGCTCGTCGAACAGCTCGTCCATCGGCACCAGCGCGTCCATGGCCGCGCCCAGCCCGGGGTGGTCGATCACGAGCACGTCGTACGTCTCGCACAGCTTCGCGATCGGCTCCGACTCGAACCCCTCCAAGGGCTGCCGGTCCCACTCGATCGGCTCCGGCACGTCCCCGTAGGGGTTGTCCCCGGCCAGGTCGAGCCGGGTCAGCTCGTCCAGCGGCGCGTACCCCCGGGGATGGTCCCAGGTCAGTCCTCGCATGCCAGCACGCCCTCCGCCACCAGCTCGGCCGTGCGCTCCGGCGGGTAGCCGAGCTCCTCCAGCAGCTCCCTCGTGTGCTCGCCGACCAGCGGCGCGCCCCGGCGCACCCGCGGCGGGGTGGCGCTGAAGCCGTAGGGGAAGCCGGGCGTGGTGACCGTGCCCTCGGTGCGGTGCTCGTACGTGACGAACGAGCCGTTGTGCTTGACCTGCGGGTCCGCCACCAGCTCCGCGTAGCCGTACACCGGGCCCGCCCACAGGTCGTAGCGAGCGCAGATCTCCAGCCACTCGGCCGTCGTCCGCTCCGGCAGCCGCCCGGCGACCATCGCGGTGATCTCGTCGCGCCTGGTGTGACCGTCGGCGTCGCCGTCCATGGCGGCCAGCTCCGGCAGGTCGAGCGCGACCGCGAGCGCGTCCAGCCTGGGCATCCCGAGCGCGAGGTAGCCGTCCTTGGTGGCGAACACCCCGTACGGCGCGCGGATGTAGGTGTGGCCGTGCGGCTCGTGCCCGCGCCGCTGCGGCACGCCGCCGACCGTGAAGATCGACAGCTCCTGCATCTGCACGGCGACGGCCGCGTCCAGCATGTTGACGCTCACCCGCTGGCCCTCGCCGGTCCGCTCGCGGTGCAGCAGCGCGGCCAGCGCGCCCTCGAAGGCGCTGTAGGCGGTGATGGCGTCGATGGCGTACGTGCCGGCGGGCGCGGGCGGGTCGCCGTCGCGCCCGGTGCTCAGCATGGCGCCGCTCATGGCCTGCAGGAGCAGGTCCTGGCCGGGTCTCGACACGTACGGGCCCGTCTCGCCGTACCCGGACATGGAGACGTACACGATGCCCGGGTTGATGGCGCGGATCGTGTCGTAGTCCATGCCGAGCCGCTCGGCCACGCCGGCGCGGTAGTTCTGCAGGAACACGTCCGCCGTCGCGGCGAGCTTGTGCACGATGGCGCGGCCCTCGTCGGACTTGAGATTGACGGCGAGGCTGCGCTTGTTGCGGTTGAGGGACAGGAACGAGGCGTTCACCTGGTTCCCCGTCGCCCCGCCCGCCGGGGCGTGCCGCTGCCACTCGCCGGCCACCGGCTCCACCTTGACCACGTCTGCGCCCAGGTCGCCCAGCCGCATGGCGGCCAGCGGGCCCGCCATGGCGATGGACAGGTCGACCACGCGGTAGCCGTCCAGGACGCCCATCAGCGCCCCTCGAAGACGGGCTCGCGGCGCTCGGCGAAGGCGGCCCGGCCCTCGGCCGCGTCCTCCGTGGCGAAGCAGACGGTCTGCAGGTCGCGCTCGTACTGGATGGCCTGGTCGAGCGGCATCGAGTAGGCCGCCTTGAGGTTGGCCTTGGCGGTCTGCGCGGCGATCGGCGGCCGCCTGGCGATCGTCGCGGCCAGTTCGAGAGCCGCCGGCACCAGCTTCTCCTGCGGGAACACGTCGGTGACCAGCCCCCAGCTCTGAGCACGAGCGGCGTCTATGGGGTCGCCGGTGAGCAGCATCGTGGCGGCGTTGCCGGGCCCGACGGAGTGGGCCAGCAGCGCCGACTGGCCGCTGCCGCCGATCCAGCCGAGCTTGATCTCCGGCGCGGCGAACGTCGCCGTCTCGGCCGCCAGGCGGATGTCGCAGGCCATGGCCAGCTCCAGGCCGCCGCCGTAGGCGTAGCCGTTGACGGCCGCGATGATCGGCTTGCGCAGCGCGCGGACCGCGTCGCCGTAGTCGCCGCGGTTGCGGAACTCCCACGGCGTGGCGTACTCGTCCAGCTCGCGGATGTCGCTGCCGACGCAGAACGAGCGCTCGCCCGCGCCCGTGAGCACCGCGACCCGGATGGCGGGGTCGGCGTCCACCCGGCCCAGGCAGGCACGCAGCGCGGCGGCCATGTCAGGGGTGATCGCGTTGAGCTTGGCGGGTCTGTTGAGGGTGACGACGGCCACGGGGCCGTCCACGTCGATGAGGACGTCCAAAGTCAGCTCTTTCTTGCTGGAGATAGCTAGCAGCAGAGGCGTACGTGCTGCTCGGCGTCGGCGCGGGCGACCTCGACCACCTCGCGCATGGCCTCCTCGGCCTTGCGGTGGTGCCGTCGCCTGATCGCCAGCGCCACGCGCTCGTGGCCGGGCAGCGTTTCCTTGTTGTGCGCGACCGAACGGGTGTGCACCTGCCGTACGGAGCGCAGGGCGATGCTGATCATGTCGTAGATGTAGAGCAGCAGGTCGTTGTCCGCCGCGGCGAACACCGCCTTGTGGAAGGCCAGGTCGGCCTCGATGAAGGGTTCGGGGTCGTCGGCTGTGGCGTACAGCGCGGCCAGGGCCTCGTCGATGCGCCGCACCGCGACCGCGTCCGCCCGCTCGGCCGCCACCCTGGCGGCGCCCGGCTCCAGCGCGACCCGCAGGTCGGCCAGCATCTGGATGTCCCGGGGGCGCGGCTCGGGCTCGAACCGCCAGCTCAGGACGTCGGGGTCGAGCAGGTTCCAGGACTCGCGGGGGCGCACCCTGGTGCCCGCGCTCCGCCTGGTCTCCAGCAGGCCCTTGCCGGCCAGGACCTTCACGCCCTCCCGGACCGCGGAGCGGCCGATGCCCAGCTCGCCCACCAGGTCCTCCTCGATGGGGATGGACGTGCCGGGAGCGAGCTCGCCCGTGACGATGCGGGGGCCGAGGGTCTGGACCACCTGGGCGTGCCTGTCCCGCTTGGGATCGATTGCCACGCTCCGGACGCTACCGCTCCCGCCTGATTTTTCATAGCATTTCATCCGATGAAGATGACATTTCATCGGATGAAGTGAGGCTCATGACGAAGAGGCTGGGACTGATCCACACCTCCGCGACCCTGGTCGACGTGTTCGCCAAGCTGTGCGCCGAGCACCTGCCGGGAGTCGAGACCTTCAACATCGTCGACGACAGCCTGATCAAGAACACCATCGCCGCCGGTCATCTCACCCCGCGGACCGCCCGTCGCGTGGCCGGCCACATCGGCTCCGCGGAGGCGGCCGGGGCCGACCACATCCTGGTGACGTGCTCGTCGATCGGCGCCGCCGTGGAGGCCGCCGAGCCGCTGACGGGCGTGCCGGTGACCAGGGTGGACCGGCCGATGGCCGACCGCGCCGTCGCCCTCGGCCGCCGGATCGGCGTGCTCGCCACCCTGTCCACCACCCTCGAACCCACCGCCGACCTGGTACGCCGCCGCGCGGCCGCCTCGGACAAGGAGGTCTCGCTGACGGCCAGGGTGTGCGAGGGGGCGTTCGAGGCGCTGATGGGCGGGGACGCCGCCACGCACGACGCGCGGGTGGCCGATGCGCTGGCCGCGCTGGCCGCGGAGGTGGACGTGATCGTGCTGGCCCAGGCGTCGATGGCCCGCGTGGCCGGTACGGTCGAGGCCCCGGTCCCGATCCTCGCCAGCCCGCCGCTCGCCATGGAGCACCTGGCGGCCGTGCTGTGAGCGGCGAGCTCACGGTCGCGACGTACCGGGTGCTCACCCGCCTCCCGCTGGAGCAGGCCGTGAGCGCGATCGCGGGGGAGCAGAGCACCGGCACCTTCGTCAGCGTGCGCGGCGAGACCGACGAGTTACGCGCCCGCCACAGCGCCGTGGTGCTGTCCATCACGGAGACCCCGCCCGGCTCCGAGCCCCTGCCGGGCGCGATCGGGGACGGGCCCCTGACGGCGGCCCTGGTCAGGATCGGCTTCCCGCTGGCGAACACCGGTCCCTCGCTCACGAACCTGCTCCCGGTGGTCGCGGGCAACCTCTACGAGCTGCGCGAGCTGGCCGGGCTCAAGCTGGTGGACCTGGAGCTGCCCGACGCCTTCGGGTCGGCGTACCTGCCGGCGGGGTTCGCCGTCGAGGGCACCCGGCGGCTGGTCGCCCGTCCCGAAGGCGTGCTGATCGGCACCATCGTCAAGCCGAACGTCGGGCTGCGCCCCGCCGACTACGTGAAGCTCGTGCGCGAGCTCGGCCTGGCCGGCGCCGACTTCATCAAGGACGACGAGGTGAACGCCGACTGCCCGCCCGCCCCGCTCCCCGAGCGGATCCGCGCGGTGACGGCCGCCCTCGACGAGGTGGAGCGGCGGACCGGGCGGCGGCCGATGTACGCGTTCAACATCAGCGACGAGCCCGACCGGATGCTGCGCAACCACGACCTGGTGGTGGCCGCCGGCGGCACCTGCGTGATGGTCAACCTCAACGTCGTCGGTTTCCCGGCCGTCGCCATGCTGCGCCGGCACGCCAGGGTGCCGATCCACGGCCACGTCACCGGCATCGGGGCGCTGGCCCGCCACCCGGGGCTCGGGATGGGGCACGTGGCGTACCAGAAGCTGGCCCGGCTGGCCGGGGTCGACCAGCTGCACTGCGGCGGGTTCCACAGCAAGTTCTATGTCACGGACGATGAGGTCGCCGCCACGGTGGCGGCGGTCCGGGAGCCGCTGCTCGGCGGCTTCCCCTGCCTGCCGGTGCTGTCGTCCGCCCAGTGGGCCGGCACCGCGCCCGTCGCCCTGGATCGTACGGGGACCACCGACCTGCTGGTGCTGGCCGGGGGCGGCGTGCTCGGCCACCCGGACGGTCCGGCCGCGGGGATCACCAGCATGCGCCAGGCCTGGGCGGCCTCCGTGGCGGGCGTGCCGCTGGACGAGGTGGACGAGCCGGAGCTGCGCGCGGCGCTGACGTACTTCGGCGGGGTGATCCGGAAGTGAGGCTGAAAGGGGTGAGGCGGACGTGACGTCGTTCGCCTTCGTCGCGGACGACTTCACGGGGGCGACCGACGCGTTGTGGCAGTTCAGGCGGTTGGGGTTGACCGGCTCCCTGGTCACCGACGCCGGCCGCCTGCACGACGCGTACGACGTCATCGGGATCGCCACCACCGCCCGGGCTTCCGCGGACCCGGTGCCGGTGGTGCTGCCCGTGCTCAAGGCCGTGGCGGCGCTGCGGCCGCTGGTCATCCAGTACAAGGTCTGCTCGACGTTCGACTCCTCGCCCGCGCACGGGAGCATCGGGGCGGTCATCGCGGCCCTCCACCGCGAAGGGCTGGCGCGGGGCCCGGTCCCGGTGCTCGCCGCCCAGCCGGAGCTGGGGCGTTACACGTGGTTCGCGAACCACTTCGTACGCTCGGGCGCCGAGGTCCACCGGCTCGACCGCTACCCGCCGATGCGCGACCACCCGGTCACCCCCGCCTCGGAGTCGGACCTCCGGATCCGCCTGGCCGAGCAGGGCGCGGGGCGGGTCGGCTGGCTGCCCGCGTCACCCGCGCCGTCGGAGGAGGCGTACCGGGCGCTGGGGGAGGACGCGGCCTTCGTGGCGGACGCCCAGACCGAGGAGCACGTCCGCGCGCTCGGCCGCCTCCTGCTCGCCGACGCGGGAAGCCGGGACGGGCCGCTGTACTGCGTCGGCTCCGGCGGCCTGAGCCACGCCCTCGCCTCCGCCCACGTGGCGGCGGCCGGTGCGGGGCGGCGGCGGGAGCCCGAGCCGCTCGGCCCCGCCACCCCCGTGCTGGTCGTGTCGGGCAGCCGCTCTCCGATCACCGCCCGTCAGATCGACGCGGCCGAGCGGGCGGGGTGGCGCGTGCTGGACGCCTTCAGCGGGCTTCGAGGCGCGACAGGCTCCTTCGCGGGGCTCCTCGCCGAGGTGGCGGAGAGCCTGGGGGAGGGGCGCCACACGATCGTCCAGTCGACCCGCGGCCCGGCCCGGGACCCGGCGGCTATCGGGGACCTCCTCGGGCGGATCGCCTCGGTGGCCGTCCGCGCCGGGCTGGTCGGGCGGCTGGTGGTGGCGGGCGGCGACACCTCGGGCCAGGTCGTGGCCGCGCTCGGCGCCCGCTCCCTGGACGTGGTCGCCGCGCTGGCCCCTGGCGCCCCGGTATGCGTGCTGAACTCGGACGATCCTGCATACGACGGGCTCGAAGTGGCGCTGAAGGGCGGCCAGGTGGGCGGTGACGACTACTTCCTGGCCGTCGCAGCTGAAGGCCCAGGGGAGAAAGGGTAGAATCTGAGTAAGGACAGGGTAGAAGGAGGCGTCGTGAGCTTGAACATCAAAAATCCCGAGGCCGAACGGCTGGCAGCGGAGATCGGCGCGCTCACGGGAGAGAGCAAGACCGCCGCCGTCATCTCCGCCCTGCGCGAGCGGCGCGAGCGTCTGCTTGCCAAGCGTCTGGAGGAAGAAGACGCCACGATGGCGGAAGAACTGCTCGCGCTCGCCGCGAAGATCCGCTCGAGATTGGGTGATGCGGACCTGTCCACCGACTTCCTGTATGACTCCGAGACGGGGCTCCCCGCGTGATCATTGACACCAGCGCGATCGTCGCGATC
The DNA here is from genome assembly GCF_044593615.1 of Nonomuraea sp. NPDC051941. Taxonomy (NCBI): domain Bacteria; kingdom Bacillati; phylum Actinomycetota; class Actinomycetes; order Streptosporangiales; family Streptosporangiaceae; genus Nonomuraea; species Nonomuraea sp. NPDC051941. Next base: position 23,199 of record NZ_JBIUCF010000018.1, on the reverse strand, counting down.
CTCAAGGGAGAGCCGGATGCCGCCGCCTTTACTGAAGCAATCCGAGATGCCGTGTTGCGCCGCATGTCGGCCGCGACGTATCTGGAGGTAGCCGCCGTGGTCGAGCGTACGCGCGATCCGGCCGCTTCCCGACTCCTGGACGATTTCCTGAGCAGGATGAAGGTCGAAATCATGCCTGTCACAGTGCAGCAGGCACGCATCGCCCGCCGGGCTTACTGGGACTATGGCAGGGGGAGTGGGCACAAAGCTGGGCTGAATTACGGCGACTGCTTCTCCTACGCGCTGGCAAGAGATTGTCATGAGCCACTGCTCTTCAAGGGCGACGACTTCGTTCACACCGACGTCACACCGGTGCTGTGACGACTGCGTGCTCCACGCCGCCGCCCTGACATACCTCGCGTACGACCTACGGAGTACGGACCGCGCCCTGGCACACGCCCACGGGCGCAGCGGGAAACGCCCCTCGCGCCTGATGTACCGAGCTCCCTGCACAGGGCAACGTTGACTCGCAAGGGAACCCGCGAGTTGGCGAGGGAGTGGAAGTCATGATGTATCCGGATCTGCAGGGCAAGGTAGCGCTGGTCACCGGCGGCTCCGGGGGGATCGGGCGGGAGACCGCCCGGGTGCTGGCCGAGCAGGGCATGCGGGTCGTCGTGAACGGGCGCGACCCCGCCGCGATCGAGGCGGCCGTGAAGAGCATCGGCGGCGGGGCGCTCGGCGTCGCCGCCGACACCACCGACTTCGCCGCCGTCGAGGAGATGCGGGTGGAGGTCGAGCGCAGGATCGGACCCGTGGACGTGCTGGCGATCTTCGCCGGTGGCGGGACCGGGATCCCGCGGCCGATCGACCAGACGAGCGAGGAGGACTGGCACGCCACCCTGCACGCCAACCTCACCTCGACGTTCCTGGTGATCAAGGGTTTCCTGCCGCGCATGAGAGAGCGGCGCAGCGGGTCCATCATCACGATGTCGTCGCTGGCGGCCCGTACCGCGACCTCCGCCTCCGTGGCCTACACGGTGGCCAAGGCCGGGATCATCGCGCTGACCAGGCAACTGGCGCACGAGCTCGGCCCCACCGGCATCCGGGTCAACTCGATCGCGCCTTCGACGATCATGACGGACCGGCTGGCGGAGCGCATGCCGCAGGAGTACCAGGAGCGCATGCTGGCCGAGCACCCGCTCGGGCGGCTCGGCACCCCGCTCGACGTCGCGAACGTGACGGCCTTCCTCGCCTCCGACGCCTCGTCCTGGCTCACCGGGCTCACGATCGACGTCGCGGGCGGCAAGTGGATGCCGTGATCATGCCGTGCCTATGCCGGGGGTGGCGCGGACAGGATGGCGGTGAGCGCCGCGAGCAGTTCCGCGGCGGGATCCGCGGCCGGTCCTGGGCTTCGCCAGGCCACGAACCCGTCCGGCCGCACCAGCACCGCCCCTCTCGGCCCGAGGCCGTGCCGAGCCGCCGCGCCGTCGGTCTCCAGCCGCCGGGCGGTCACCGGCATGGGCAGCTTCCCCGCCGCCGTCACCCAGTCCTGGCCGTCGTGGCCGCTCAGCAGGACGAAACGGTCACCGTACAGGTCGATAGTGGATCCCTCGCCGGAGCCGGCGAGCGGGAGGTGCGGAGCCCTGGTGCCGGGCTCTCCGCACAGGCCGGAGACCTCCACCGGCGCGGTCACTCCGCTCGCGCCGCCGATCACCGCCGTCGACCGGTAGCGGTGCCCCATCATCACGGTCGAGCGGTCCACCGGCACCTCATCGGTCGCGGGTAGCCGTTCCAGGCGGGACCGGTAGCGCGCGAGCGCCTGCCGCAGGGCGAACTCCGCGACCGGGCGGCGCTCGTCCGCGTACGTGTCGAGCAGCCGCTCCCCGGCGTGACCATGGACGACGGCGGCCAGCTTCCAGGCCAGGTTGTGCGCGTCCTCCACGCCCACGACACCGCCGAATCCCCCGGTCGGCGGCATCAGGTGCGCCGCGTCGCCGATCAGGAACACCCGCCCCTTCCGGTAGGCGGCCGCCACGGCCGCGCCGACCTCGAAGCGCAGGACGGTCCTGGCGGTGCCGGGTATCTGCGGCCGGAGCGTCACCCGTGCCTCCGGCAGGCCGGCGGCGGCGCGTACCAGCTCGACGCATTCGTCCTCGTCCGGCTCTGCGCCGTCCGGATCGTCCGTGGTGCCGAAGACCCACCGCTGACCGGTCCGGTCCAGCGCCATCAGGTACGTCCGCGGCCGGGGCCGTTCGAGGAAGGCCATGTGCACGGTACGCCCGGCCAGCGCGGGACGGAGGTCGGCCTCGACCATGAGCGTCAGCAGGCGGAAGAAGTCGACCGGCCCTTCCATCGGGATGCCGAGCCCGTCCCGGATCGAGCTGCGCCCGCCGTCGGCCGCGACGACATATCGGGCCAGGAGCCGATGCCCGGTGCCGTCGAGATCGCGCAGGTGCGCCTCCACCCCGTCCTCGTGCTGGGTGAGGCCGCGTACCTCGGTGCCGAACCTGATCCGCGCGCCGAGCTCACGCGCCCGGGTCCGCAGCAGATCCTCCACCCGGTTCTGATCGATGGGGGTGCCCGAGCAGGGGCTGAAGGCGGCGGTTCGCGCGGCGTCGTCCTGCTGGTCCACGGGGAGGTGCCGGGCGCCGGCCAGCGTCTCCGCGCGGATGGCCACGTATTCCGCGGAGCTCGCGAAATCTACCCGGTTCTCCCGGATCCGGGACTCCAGACCGACCTGCCGGTAGATCTCCATGAGGCGCGGGACCAGGCTGCGCTGCCTGGGGTGGCTCAGCAGGTCGGGGTGGCGCTCGACGAGCGTGCACCGTACGCCGTGCCGGGCCAGGAACAGCGCGCAGGACAGCCCGGTCAGGCCGCCCCCGACGACCAGCACCTCGGTGTCGTGGGACTGGAGCATCGGATGACCCCCGTTCGTGTCGTTGCCCGGGCCAGGCCGTGGCCTGATCGCGCAGGATCAGGCCACGGTGTGAGTGATCAGTACCAGTACCGCATGGCGCACCTCCTTGACTCGCCGCTGCCGTCCGCCGAGGTCCGGCGGACGGTTCCGAGGCCCGAACGGCGCCCGGCAACCTGGCAGGTGGCCGCGGGACGTCCACGGTGGGCCTCGAGCTCAGAGCCGGGCGATCAGCGTGCCCTTGTCGTCGAGCGGGGTCACCTCGTCGGCGACGGCCGAGCCGCCCACGGCGGTCAGGCCGGCCGCGCGCAGGTCGGCGAGCACGTCGGCGGGCCGATGGAGGTGGTAGTCGCATTCCACGGTCTCGGTGGCCACCAGGGTGTCGCGATGGTAGGTGCGGTAGACGCGCCGCACTCCGGCCAGGTCGGGGCCGAGCGGCCGGACGGCCGACGACAGGGTGTAGCGGCACTCTCCCTGGTGCGCGCCGCGCATCTCACGCTCGGGATGGTCGGGTACGGCCTCGTCCGTCAGCATGTCCATGACCAGCACGCCACCCGGCGCGAGGTGCTCGGCCAGGCCGGCGAAGAGCGGCCGGCGCGCCTGCGGCGGCACGTCCTGCAGCACGGCGGCCAGGTAGACGTAGTCGAAGCGCCGGTCGAGAGGGAAGTCCGGCGCGGCGCCGGCGAGCACGGTCACCCGGTCCCGCAGGTCCGGCCGCGCGGCCAGCTTGGTCATGAGCACCGCCCGCATCCCGGGGGAGGGCTCCAGGCAGTGCACGCTCGCCGCGCGCCCGGCCACCGCCAGGGTCATCCGGCCGGTACCCGGGCCGATCTCCAGCGCGTGCCCGCCGGGCGGGGCCAGGTCGGCGAAGAAGGAGACCAGCGCGGCTGATCGCGGGCCCACGTGCAGGTGGTCCCAATGCGCTGCCACCACTCCGTACGGGTCGGCGGTGGATGAAACGGTGAGCGCCACTTACCTGTCCTTTTTCATCGTGGCGGGAGCACCCCGGCCTGCTCGGCGCGGCGCAGATAGTCGCCAGTGGTGTTCGCCACGGGGAAGGGCTGGTCCGGCACGTCGACTCCCAGGGCCGCGCAGAGCGGCTCCCAGCCATGCGACGGCTCGACCTCGACGAGCCGTCCGGACGGCACGGCCGCGCGAACCTCGTCCAGATGGGCCCGGTAGACGCCCATGGCGTGGTCGCGGTCCTCGAACCGCCCGGAGAACGTCCCCTGCCAGACGATCTTCTCGATGACCTGGTCCCGGACGGCCGTGTCCTGGCCGGCGGGCCTGGTGCGGTACAGGGTGCGGCTCATGCTGGCGTACCACGAGGCCGGATCCCGCACGATCAGCAGGACCTTCGCCTCGGGAAAGGCGGCGGCCAGCTCCCGCCAGTAGAATGCCGCCGGCCAGGCGATCGTCGAGGTGAAACCATTGAGCAGCCGTTTCCAGTCGGGTTTTCCGCCGTCGGCGACGCGGAGCCATTCCCGGGCATGCGCGGGGGCGGCGAAAAGCTCTTTCATGTAATGGCAGGGGCCGAATCCGAGGGTCTCCAGCGCTAATCGGACCGAAGAGGTCCCGGTCCGCCCGAACGATGCTCCGACGACCTTCAGCACGTAAACCTCCTTCACCGAAGGGCAACGTCGAAACGCGCAATGCTGCGGGCGGTCAGGTTCGGGAAATACGTCGGCGCGCCGAGCGCCCTGATGCCCGGATAACGCTCCGCGAGGACGCGGAGCACCACCCGGGTGAAGATGGCTGTAAAGGGGGAGCCGAGGCAGGACTTCGGGCCCCGGCCGAAGCCGAGATGCGGATTGGGATGCCGGTCCAGCCGCACCGTGTCCGGGTCGGGGAACCGCGCGGGGTCCCGGTTCGCCGCGCCGAGGAACAGCGTGACAGCCTGCCCCGCGCGCACCGTGGTCCCGCCCACCTCGGTGTCGCGCACGCACGCGCGGGCTACCGCCTGGATCGGGGAGGCGTAGCGGACCAGCTCGTCCACCGCGCGTGCGGTGTCGGCCTCGCCGAACCGCTCCAGCTCGCCGGCCCGCTGGTGCAGCAGGGCGATCGCCACCAACCCGAGCAGCTTGCTGCCGGAGCTGTAGCCGCTGAACAGCAGCCCCCGCACGGTGTTGGCGACGATGTCCGGGGCCACGCCGCTGCCGGCCGCCCGCCGCGCGATGGCGCCGACGACGCCGGAGGGCGGCGGATCGGCGAGCCAGCCCTCGACCAGCACGGCCAGCTCTTCCTGCGCGGCCATTACGGGCCGCGCCCGCTCGGGCCACAGCCCGGCGTCCATCCCCGCGACGATGTCCCGGGCGGCCCCGCTGGCCCAGGCCGGATCCGGCATCGGCACGCCCAGATACGCGGAGGTCGTCGACAGCGCCAGCGGTTCGGCGAATTCCGTGAGGAACTCGAACGACGGGCGGCGTGCGAGACCGGCCAGCAGCTCGGTCGTGTGCTGCGCGATCATCTGCTCCAGGGCCGGGTGGTCCTGCTCGCGCAGCGCCTCCATGAAGAACCGGCGGACCACGGTGTGCTCCGGCGGGTCCAGGGTCAGCATGTTGATCGCCCGCGGCGGCATCGTCTCACCGACGCGGCGCCAGTCGGCGGCGAAGTTCGCGCTGTCCTTCAGCACGGAGACGCAATCGTCGTACCGGCTGAAAATCCATGAGTTAAGTCGGTCGTAGAAAAAGGCGGGTCGTTCCCGGCGGAGGATTTCGTACCAGGGATAGGGGTCGGCAAGGAGTTCGGGAGAGGCGAGGGAGATAATGGGGTCGTGGTCAACAATTTCCGACAAGAGGCCCCTCTAACCGGCTGTCCAGCCTAATCAGACTCAAGCTCTCTAGAGAGATGATCCCTCGCGACCGGGGTGCTGTAAAGAGCGTCAACTCGACACAGCACTGCGAATTCTCTCGGTGAGTAAACCGGTGCCCACGGTGACCTTTTCCGGTGCCCCGGGCCGGTTTTTCGCGGGCCGTGGGACGGTGGTGCCCCCTCGCTGACCGGGTGCGACATGCCTCGTACGGGCCTTCGTCGGTGGGGTGCCGGCGGCGGAGGGCCGGGGGAGCACCCGAGTGGGGGTGCGGGGGGTGTCGTCAAGGTGGTGTCCGAACTCACTTGACGATGAGATCAACGTGAAGTGGATCACTTTGCGTAGTCGCCAATTTATGTCCGGGTTTCGTGACACAACCCCCCGGATGGATCCCGAAAAATCGGCCTAAATTGGGACGTTTCCGCAGGTCAGATGGGGTGTGGTAAGTGACCGTTCCGGTCATGTCGATCTATTGCGAGTGACCTTACCGTTATGTCGGACGGTTTCTGACTGTTACATCTTTGCTTATATTCTGCGCGTTGATCGCCATCTCGTGGCAAGTGGTTTTTGCACCGCGAGACGGGTTTTCGTTGCGGGGACGCCACTCCGGCCCGGATGTGCGCGCCCCCCGTCAGCGCGAACGGAGAGTAATGGGCAAGTACCTGCTCCGCAGGTTGGCAATAAATGTGGTCTTGGTCGCCATCGCGGCGAGTCTCGCGTACATGCTCGCGGCCACCACCATGAACCCGCGAGCCGCGTATCAGGCCCGCCAACCTCCCATCGCCGAGTCGGTGATCGACTCCACGCTGGACGCCTACAACATGAACGACAAGGTCCCGGTGCTCGTGCGGTACGGGACCTGGGCCAAGGGCGTCATCACGGGCGACTTCGGCAAGACCTGGAACGGCGGCTCGGTCAATGACGAGATGGGCCGCCGGATCTTCGTCAGCCTCCGGCTGCTGCTCATCGGCACGCTGGTGGGCTTCGCCGTGGGGGTGGCGTTGGGTGCGATCTCGGCGGTGAAGCAGTACAAGTTCAGCGACCGGTTAATAGGCGTCAGCTCTTTCGTGATCATGGCGATCCCGGTGTTCGTGCTGGCCACGGTGCTGGCCATCGCGACGTACAGCCTCAACGACGGGCTCGGGTTCACGCTGATCGAGTACACCGGCGAGTACAACCCGAAGCTGGCAGGCTGGGACCTGTTCCTCAACCGGCTGAACCACCTGATCCTCCCCACGATCTCGCTCAGCCTCGGCTCGGTCGCCTTCTACAGCCGCATCCAGCGCAACATGATGCTCGACGTGCTGGGTCAGGACTTCGTCCGCACGGCGATGGCCAAGGGCCTGCGGCGCAGGACCGCGCTCACCAAGCACGCGCTGCGCACCGCGCTGATCCCCTCCGCCACGTACTTCGCCTTCGCGTTCGGCACGATGTTCGTCGGTGCCACGTTCACCGAGAAGATCTTCGCCTGGCACGGCATGGGCGCCTGGCTGGTCGAGTCGGTCAACTCGAACGACGTCAACTCCGTCGCCGCGGTGACCTTCTTCACCGCCGTGTGCGTCCTGTTCGCCGCGTTCCTGTCCGACGTGCTGGTCGCGGCCCTCGATCCTCGGGTGCGGGTGAGCTGAGATGCGTTCGAAAGTCGTCCTGCGGCGCCTGTTCCGCAACAAGCAGGCGCGTTACGGCATCGTCGCCCTGTTGCTGCTGGTCCTGCTGGCGTACGTCGGCCCCTACTTCGGCTCGTACGACTGGACTGACAAGGACTTCATGGCCTTCCTGTCGGCCCCCGACGCCGACCACTGGTGGGGCACCACCTCGATCGGCCAGGACATGTACGCGGTCACGCTGCGCGGCATGCAGAAGTCGATCGTCATCGGCCTGCTGGTCGCGCTGATCGCCACCGGACTCGCCGCGGTCGTGGGCGCGTTCGCCGGATATTTCGGCGGCTGGATCGACCGGCTGCTCATGTGGTGGGTCGACCTGCTGCTGGTCCTCCCGAGCTTCCTGATCATCGCGATCGTCTCGCCGAGGCTGAAGGACGCCACCTGGCTGTGGTTCGTGGTGCTGCTCGCCGCGTTCTCCTGGATGATCACCTCCCGGGTGGTGCGGAGCATGACGCTCGCGCTCCGCGAGCGGGAGTACGTCCTGGCCGCCGTCTACATGGGCATCCCGAGCTGGAAGATCATCTTCCGGCACATCGTCCCCAACCTGTCCTCCTTGCTGATCATCGACGCGACGCTCAACGTCAGTGGCGCGATCATCGGCGAGGCGGCGCTGTCCTTCTTCGGCTTCGGCATCCAGCCGCCGGACGTCTCGCTCGGCACGCTGATCGCGGAGGGCTCGCGCAACGCCACCGGTTACCCATGGCTGTTCGTCTTCCCGGCCGGCCTGCTGGTGGCCATGGTGCTCGCCGTGAACCTGATCGGCGACGGCCTGCGTGACGCACTCGACCCGGGGAGCAACTCGTGAGCATCTTGGAGGTCAAGGACCTCACCGTCACCTTCCCCGGCGGCATCGAGGCCGTGCGCGGCGTCAGCTACGAGGTCGAGCGCGGCGAGGTGCTCGGCATCGTCGGTGAGTCCGGCTCCGGCAAGTCCGTGACCTCGCTCGCGGTCATGGGCCTGTTGCCGCGCAACGCCACGGTCAGCGGCTCGGTCAAGCTGCACGACCGCGAGCTGCTCGGCATGGACGAGAACGAGCTGATCAAGGTACGCGGCAAGGCGATCAGCATGATCTTCCAGGATCCGCTGTCGGCGTTCACGCCCGTCTACACGATCGGCGACCAGATCGCCGAGGCCGTGCGCGTCCACCAGAAGCTGGGTAAGGACAAAGCCGCCAAGCGGGCCGTCGAGCTGCTCGACCTGGTCGGCATCCCGAACCCGAACCTGCGGGCCAAGGCGTTCCCGCACGAGTTCTCGGGCGGCATGCGGCAGCGGGCGATGATCGCCATGGCCATCGCCAACGACCCCGACCTGCTGATCTGTGACGAGCCGACGACCGCGCTCGACGTGACCATCCAGGCGCAGGTGCTGGAGGTGCTCAAGACCGCGCAGCGCGAGACGGGCGCCGGCATCGTGATGATCACCCACGACCTGGGCGTCATCGCGGGCATGGCCGACCGGGTGCTGGTCATGTACGCGGGCAAGCCGGTCGAGCAGGGGCCGGTGGACGACATCTACTACCGGCCGCGCATGCCGTACACGATGGGTCTGCTCGCCTCGATCCCCAGGGTCGACGGCGAGGAGGGGCCGCTCGTGCCCATCGAGGGCAACCCGCCCTCGCCGTCGGCGCTGCCGCCGGGCTGCCCCTTCGCGCCGCGCTGCCCGATGAAGGTGGACATGTGCGACGACGAGGAGCCGCCGCTGACCCCCTTCGGCGGCGGTCGCCACGTGGCGTGCATCCGCTCGCACGAGATCGAGCACAAGGGCCTGACCGGGGCCGACGTGTTCCCCGTGCCGGTCATCCCGCCGAGTGACGTGGTCCGGGTGCCGCGCGCCGAGCGAGACACGGTGCTCGAACTCGACGACATGATCAAGCACTACCCGCTGATGAAGGGCGCGGTCTTCAAGCGCCGTGTCGGCACCGTGTTCGCGGTGGACGGCATCAGCTTCGACATCGCCGAGGGCGAGACGCTGGCCCTGGTCGGCGAGTCCGGCTGCGGCAAGACCACCACGCTCCAGCAGATCATGCAGCTCCAGCCGCCGCAGGGCGGGCGGGTCGTCGTGCTCGGCAAGGACAGCGCCAAGATCGACTCCGGGGCGCGCAAGGCACTCAGGCGCGACCTGCAGATCGTCTTCCAGGACCCGATGGCCGCCCTGGACCCGCGCATGCCGGTCAGCGCCATCATCGCCGAGCCGCTGCGCGCGCACGGCCGGAAGAACCTGGACGCCCGGGTCGCCGAGCTGCTGCAACTGGTCGGGCTGTCGCCGGAGCACGCCGACCGCTATCCCCAGCAGTTCTCCGGCGGTCAGCGCCAGCGCATCGGCATCGCCCGCGCGCTCGCGCTGGAGCCGAAGCTGCTGGTGCTGGACGAGCCGGTGTCGGCGCTCGACGTCTCCATCCAGGCCGGTGTGATCAACCTGCTGGAGGAGCTGAAGAACCGGCTGGGGCTGTCGTACCTGTTCGTGGCCCACGACCTGGCGGTGGTCAGGCACCTGGCCGACCGGGTCGCCGTCATGTACCTCGGCAGGATCGCCGAGATCGGCACGGTCGAGAACGTCTACGACCATCCAGCCCACCCCTACACGCAGGCACTGCTGTCGGCGATCCCGCTGCCGGACCCCGAAATGGAGCGAACCCGGAAGCGGATCCTGCTCGAAGGCGACCTGCCCAGCCCGGCCGACCCGCCATCGGGATGCCGGTTCCGTACTCGCTGCCCCAAGTTCGCCCTGCTCAGCGAGGCGGAGCGACGGCGGTGTGTGGACGAAGAGCCCTCGGTTGCTCGGCTCGCGAACGCCGTTGACCACGGTGCCGCCTGCCACTACGCGGAGGAGATCGAGGTCATCACGGCCTCGGACGATCAGGAGGAAAAGTGAAGGTTCGTTACCGTGCGGCTGCGGGCATCGCGGTCCTGGCCATGGCCGTCGCGGCCTGTGGCGGAGGTGGCGGTGCAGCCAAGAAGCCGAGTGCCGAGCAGTCGCAGCAGGCTCAGCAGCAGATGGCGGAGACCCCGTCGATCACCATCAACCCGGTCGCCTACGACCAGGTCAAGGACGGCGGCACGCTGACCCTCCCCATCGGGCAGTGGCCTACCCAGTGGAACATCAACCACGTCGACGGCAACCAGGCCGACACCGCGGACATGCTCGACCCGCTCATGCCGCAGCTGATGTTGTCCGACGACAAGGCCAACTTCACGCCGAACCCGGACTACGTGACCGACGTGAAGAACGACATGTCGTCGGGCAAGCAGGTCGTGACCTACACGCTCAACGACAAGGCCAACTGGTCGGACGGCACGCCGATCACGTGGAAGGACCTCGAGGCCGCGTGGAAGATCAACAACGGTAAGGACAAGAAGTACAAGCCGGCTTCCACGGACGGTTGGGACAAGATCGAGTCGGTTACCAAGGGTGACTCCGACAAGGTCGCCGTCGTCACCTTCGCCAAGCCGTACCTGGAATGGCAGGGCCTGTTCAACCGGGCCACCAACCACCTTCTGCCCGCCGCGCACATGCTCGACGCGGACAAGTACGAGAACGACTACAAGCAGAAGATCCCGGTCACCGCGGGTCCGTTCAAGGTCGAGAAGATCGACGAGGGCACCAAGACGCTCACCCTCGTGCGTGACGACAAGTGGTGGGGCAAGAAGACCAAGCTCGACAAGCTCATCTTCCGGACGATCAGCGACCCCTCCGCCGCGGTGAACGCTTTCGCCAACGGCGAGCTCGACGCCACGGACATCGCGGCCGGCGCCCCCGCCGACCTGAAGCGCGCCAAGGAAGTTCCCAACTCGGACATCCGCAAGGCGCTCAGCCCCAACTGGCGGCACATCACGGTCAACAACCAGAGCACCAACCTGAAGGACAAGTCCGTCCGCCAGGCCGTCGCGTACGCGATCAACCGTGACGTGATCACGCAGTCGGACCTGAAGGACATGGACTGGCCGCTGCAGACGCTCGGCAACCACGTCTTCATGAACAACCACAAGGCCTACGTCGACAACTCCGGCGACATCGGCAAGTACAACCTGGACAAGGCCAAGCAAATGCTGGACGCGGCCGGTTGGAAGCAGGAGGGCGACTACCGCAAGAAGGACGGCAAGGAGCTGGACCTGACCTTCGTCATCCCGACGGACACCCCCGTCGCGAAGACTGAGGGCGAGCTCACGCAGGCCATGCTCAAGGAGGCCGGGGTCAAGGTCACGGTCCGCCCGGTCCCCGTCGACAAGTTCTTCACCGACTACATCATCAAGGGCGACTTCGACCTGGTGCCGTTCACGTGGATCGGCACGCCGCTGCCGCTCGGTGGCCTGCCGCAGATCTACAAGACCGGCTCCGAGAGCAACTTCCCCAAGAGCAACGACCCGGAGCTCGACAAGGCCATCGAGGCCGTGGGGAACGAGACGGATCAGACCAAGGCGAACGAGCTGGCGAACGCCGCCGACAAGATGATCTGGGACCTGGTGCACACCATCCCGCTGTACCAGCGTCCGGAGATCTGGGCGACGAAGAAGACGATCGCCAACTTCGGCGCTCGCGGCTACAAGTACTACGACTGGTCGGCGGTCGGCTTCACCGGCTGATCCCCGCCCGCACGGAACCCCCGGCCGCTCCTCGGCCGGGGGTTTCCCCATTCGTGCAGCGTCATGGGCGGGCGGCCGCCGTAGCGCGCGATGCTCTCGGTGACCCGGTACAGCGGGTGGTCGCCGGAGCCGATGAGGCGGAAGATCGCCCACAGGTGCGTCAGATGCTCGACCGTGTACGGGTCGCCGTAGACGCCCAGCGCCCGCGCCTCCCACTCCTCGGGCGGCAGATCGGCGTACGAGAGCCCGAGCGCGTCCGCCGCCTCGCCGATCGTCGCCATCTGCCCCGTCACCAGGCACACCGGGTCGGCGGGTCCGGGGTCGAGCAGCAGCCCGGCGGCGACCCTGGCCACGTCCTCGCCCGCGACCAGCGGGATCCGCGTGTCGCGCGGCCCCAGCGGGAGCGCCAGCGTGCCGCCCGAGGCGGCGACGGACAGGTTCTCGAAGAAGACCGCGGCCCGCAGGTGCACCGCGCCCACCCCGGCCCAGTCGAACACCTGCTCCGCCACCCAGTGCCGGCGCATGCGCGGCGTCAGGGCACCGGGGGACGCGTCGAGCTGCGACACCTCGACGACACGCGCCACCCCCTCCTCCCTGGCCGCGGCGGCGAACACGCCGGTCGCGTCCAGCAGCCCCGCCGTCACCGGATAGGTGAAGAACGCCCTGCTGATCCCGCGCATGGCGGGCCGCACCGACGTGATCTCCTTGAGGTCGCCCACCACCACCTCGGCCCCGAGCTTGCGCAGCTCCTCGGCCCGATGGTCGTCGGAGTGCACGAAGGCGCGCACCGCCTCGCCGCGCTCCAGCAGCAGGTTCGTGACGTGCCGGCCGGTCGAGCCCTGCGGGCCGCCGGCCGCGCCCGTGACCAGGATCATCGCTCCTCCTCCTTGTCCGGCTTCTTCGGCAGGGTGAGGGTGAACAGGCCGAGCCGCTCCAGGTCGCGCAGGAACGGCTTCGCCGGGAACGCCTCGGCCGGGCCGTACACGCCGGGGCTCCCCGGGTCCGCGGCCAGGCGGACGGCGGCCTCCACCGAGGTCAGCGCGCTCATGCGCCACAGGTCGCGCCCGCTGACCTGCCCGGCCCTGCCGCCGTCCGCGGTGATCACCTGCGCGGCGACCGTGAACGCGGAGCTCGCCCGCGTGTCGGCGTCCGCGTCCTCGCTGCTGAACACCTGCTCCTCCTGGAACGTGTCCGCCGTGAGCTGCGCCTCGACCACTCGCGCGCGTACGTGCCTGGGGACCGTGACGACCTCGGAGAACGGGACGGGGGCGATCATCGTGCGCGGGCCGAGCGGCGGCGGGAACGGGAAGACGGCGTTGCGCGGCTCGACATAGCCGACGTGCTGCTCGCCGTCGGTGTAGGTGATGCGCCGCGTGTCGGCGAACAGCAGCTCGGCGGTCTGCTTCGCCCCCGTGGTCAGCCGCCAGCCGGACACCGCGTAGGCGGCGATCACCCGTTCGACGTCCGTCAGGCCGTCGGCCACGGCGGCGGCGAGCAGATCGCCCGTCCCGCCGTAGAAGCTCATCGCCGTGACCATGGTGATGCCCGCTCTCCGCGCGGGCTCCTGCATCGTGTCGAACATCCACTTCGTGTGGTGCTGCTCCAGGGCGTGGTCCACGTAGTGGCAGCCGCCCTCGGCCGCCGCCGTGGCGACGGGCTTGCCGGCGTGCGTGAACGGGCCCGCGCAGTGGATCAGCACGGTCGCCTGCTCCGCGAGCGCGCGTAACGCGGCGGGGTCGTCCAGCGGGGCCTGGTGCACGGGCGCCCCGCCGAGCTCGTCGGACAGGGCCTTGAGCGCTCCGTCGTCGCGACCGGCCAGGATGACCTCCTTGCCGCGGGCGCTGAGCTCCGCCGCGACCAGCCGCCCGGTGTGGCCGGTGGCGCCGTAGACGGCGATGCGCGGTGAGGACGAGGGGGACACGACTCACCTCCATGTTTCATACTGGCGGTACGTAACTGTTCTTCGAAGTTACGTACCGCGAGTATGTAAGTCAATGGGAGCACGATGATCCGCCGTACCCAGGCTGAGCGTTCGGACGAGACGACGGGGCGGCTGGTGCGGGCCGCGCGGGAGCTGTTCGGGGCCCATGGTTACGCGCTCACGTCGATCGACGCGGTGGCTGCAGAGGCCGGGGTGACCAAGGGTGCGGCCTACCATCACTTCAACGGAAAACTCGCGCTATTTCGGGCGGCGTTCGTGGGGGAGCAGGAGGAGGTCGCCGCCGCACTGGAGTTGGCGGCCCTGTCGGAGCCCGACCCCTGGGCGGCGCTGCGGCGCGGCTGCCGCACCTTCCTCGAGCGCTGCCTCGACCCGGGATTCCGGCAGATCGTCCTTCTTGACGCGCCGTCGGTGCTGGGGTGGGAGACGGTCCGCGAGATCGAGTACGCCCACACGCTACGGGTCCTGCTCACCGGCCTCCACCTGGCCACGGCAGCCGAACAGCCCCCCAACGGCGACCTTTCCATGCGTGCGCAGCTCGTCTTCGGCGCGTTGTGCGAAGGCGGCATGCTGCTGGCCCGCTCCGCCGACCCGGCGGCCGACCTGCCGCGGCTCGCCGCGGAGGCCGACCGCTTCCTGGCGGCGCTCAGGCCGTGATCAGCCGTGCGAGTCGGTCTGTGCCGCCTTGACGGTCGCCCCCTCAGGGGGGAAGCACGACGGGCCGTTCGGGCCGTCGAAACGGACGGAGTTGAAGAAGTCGCGGAACGGGGTGTAGAAGTTGCCCTTCCCGCCGGCACTGGTCACGGCCGAGCAACCGCCGTAGTTCGCCTCCGAGTAGAGGTGGATGGTCGATCCCGTGCGGTTCCAGTCGGACTTGGCACGGTCGGCCATGTTGAGGGCGGCCAGGTCGGGGGTGTTGCTCTGGATCTGGACGATGTCGCCGGTGCCGTCCAGGCCGGAGAACAGGCAGTAGTAGTTGGTGGGGCAACGGTCATAGCCGTCGGCCGCCTGCGCGGGAACGGCCGTCAGCGCCAGGGCCGCGGCGGCGATCGGTAATGCCAGAATGTGAAGCTTCTTGCCCAACGTTCCTCCATGGGTGAAACTTTCTTTCGGATCGAACATACAGGGCGGGATCTTGTCAGGAAAGGGGGTTGAGCAACGCCGCCGCAGCCCTCATGACGCCCGGTGCAGCCGCCGGGCCGCGTCCGTGCTGAGGTAGTGCCCACATCGCCGTTGTGCTTGTACCGCCGAGGTGCCCCTCCCGCCGCCGGGCTCGGTGCGCGGTCGGTACGTCCTCGTTCCGCCGCCTGGCTCGAGGCTGTCGCCGTCAGCGGTGTAATCGGGCAGGGCAAGGAGAGGAAGGGGAATGGCGTGGCGGGATCGAACGTGTGCACGATGCGTGACTGATCGTGTACTAGAATGTGAACCGTGGCGCAGACCGTGAAGCGGGCCTACCGATACCGCTTCTACCCGACCCCCGAGCAGGCTGAAGAGCTCGCCCGGACGTTCGGCTGCGTCCGTCTCGTCTACAACAAGGCACTGGAGGAGCGCACCCGCGCCTACACCGTCGAAGGGCGTCGCGTCTCCTACGTGGAGTCGTCGGCGGCCCTGACCGCGTGGAAAAGCAGCGGCGAATACGACTTCCTCTCGCAGGTCTCCTCCGTCCCGTTGCAGCAGGCGCTTCGCCACCTCCAGGCCGCGTTCGCGAACTTCTTCGCCAAGCGGGCCAAATACCCGACGTTCAAATCGCGCAAGAAGTCGCGGGCCTCGGCCGAGTACACCCGCTCGGCCTTCCGCTGGCGCAACGGCCGGTTGACGCTGGCGAAGATGGACGCGCCGCTCGACATTCGCTGGTCGCGTCCGCTGCCGGAGGGCGCCGATCCGTCCACGGTCACCGTCTCCCGGGACGCGGCGGGCCGGTGGTTCGTCTCCCTGCTCGTGGAAGAGACGATCAATCCTCTCGCGCCAGTGGAGCAGGCGGTGGGGGTGGATGCCGGCATCACCGCCCTGGCCACGCTCTCCACCGGAGAGAAGATCGTCAATCCCCGCCACGAACGCCGCGACCGGCGCAAGCTGGCCAGGGCCCAGCGGGCGCTCGCCCGCAAGGCCAAGGGGAGCGCGAACCGGGCCAAGGCCCGGCTCAAGGTCGCCCGCATCCATGCCAGGATCGCCGACCGCCGCCGGGATTTCCTGCACAAGCTCACCACTCGACTCGTCCGCGAGAACCAAACGGTCGTGATCGAGGACCTCACAGTCCGCAACATGGTCAAGAACGGCAAGCTCGCCCGTGCTATCTCCGACGCCTCATGGCGGGAACTCCGCTCGATGCTGGAGGACAAGGCCGCCTGGTATGGGCGGGCCGTGGTCGCAGTGGACCGCTGGTTCCCCTCCTCGAGACTGTGCTCGGCGTGCGGGAGCGTGCAAGACGAGATGCCGCTGAACGTCCGGGAATGGGCCTGCGCTTGTGGCGCGATCCACGACCGGGACGTCAACGCGGCCCGCAACCTCTTGGCCGCCGGGCTGGCGGACAAGTAAAACGCCTGTGGAGCTGGTGCAAGACCTCAACGAGAGTCCTCTCGGGCGGGCGACCGGCGGTGAAACAGGAACTTCCACGGGTGACCGTGGGAACTCCCCTTCGTCTACGAGGAGGAGGAAGTCAAGATCTGGATGTTGGACCGCGGTGGGTGAATCTTGCCGTAGCCCGCCCCTGTCCGGACCGCCGCCGGGACGTTCTGCGGCGGGTCGACCGTGTAGCCGTAGTACGTGCCAGGCTCGACGACGGATCCGGCGCTCTCGGGCGTGCCCGAGTTCACGAAGACGTTGTTGCGCTGGACGGCCCGGCCGGGGCCGCTGTCGCCGTACCCGCTCGCCGAGTAGAGCGGGTGCGCCACGTTCTCGAAGTAGTTGCCCTCGACGACGGCTCCGGCGTTCTCGGTGGAGGCCACCCCGTACAGCTCGTTGCCCAGGAAGTAGTTGTTGTAGACGTGCACCGGCTCCCCGAACCTGATGCGCGGATGCCGCTGGCGGCTGTGGTCGAAGAAGTTGTGGTGGATGGTCACCTTGAGGTGGCCGACGTCCGTGCCGGCGGCGCCGTCGGAGTGGCTGATCAGCATGGACTTGTCGGAATGGTCGAAGTGGTTCCAGGAGACGGTGACGTAGTCGGCGCCCCTGACGATGTCCACGGACCCGTCCACCGCGCCGGAGAACGTGTTGTGGTCGATCCAGATGTGGTGGGACTGCTGGCCGATGTTGACCGCGTCGTCCTCGGCGTTCGTGAAGCGGAGGTTGCGCACGATCACGTTGTACGAGCGGTAGAAGTCCAGCCCGCCGCCGGTGATGTGGCCGGTGGTGCCGACGCCGACGATGGTCTTGTTGGGCCGCACCCCCTGCTTGCTGGTGATCGAGATCGTGCCCGACACCTGGATGACCAGGGGTTCGAGGCTGTCGATGTACTCGAGGAACTGCGTGGCGTTCGTGGCGGTGACGGTCCTGCCGCCGGCGCCGCCGGTGGTGCCGTTCTGGCCGAGGGCGTTGACAGCCGCGAAACCGGTCGGTCCGTCGGCGGCGACCGCCTGCGCGGGAACGGCCCGCATCGACGGTACGGCGATCGCGGCCGCCACGAGGACGGCCGTCCAGCGTGGGGCGCGTAACGAGGTGAAGGGCATAGTGCTCTCCGTCTGCCGGGTGCCTCCAAGGGTCGTCGGAAAGCGCTTTCCTTTGGATATTATCTGCACAGTCTCACAGGCGGTAAAGCCGCGATGAAAGTTTCACGCCGCCCCCATCGCCCGGAGGCCGTGGATGAACAGCTCCAGGTGGCGCCGGGCGAGCGCGTGCTTGGCCTCGTCCGGGAGCGGCCCGGGGATGGGGCGGGAGATCCGTACGAGCATGGTCGTGATGTCCATGAACGTGACACCCTCCGGCAGCGTGCCCGCCGCGTGGGCGTCGGAGATCATCCGGCGTATGGTGCGGGCGGACTCCTCGCGCACGGGTGCCAGCAGCGGGTCGTTCGCCGGGTCCACCGCGTCGAGCAGGGCCGGGAGCACGGCCGAGACGCGCAGTTCGAGCGCCGCGCGCAGGTAGCGCGCCAGCGCCTCGAACGGGTCGCGCTCCTCCTCGGCCGCCGCCCTGGCAGCGGCGGCCGTCCTGGTCAGGGCGTCGAGCGCGACCGCGCGGAGCAGGGCGTCGCGGTCGGGGAAGCGGCGGTAGAGCGTGGCGCTGCCGACCCCGGCGCGCCGGGCGATGTCGTCGAGCGGGACGTCGGGGCCGCGTTCGGCGACCATGTCGCGGGCGGCGAGCAGGATCTGCTCCAGGTTGCGCCGCGCGTCGGCCCGCATGGGCTTGGTCATCACACTCACCAGCATATGGGGGAAAACTCCCCGGTTGGGGTTGTGCCAGTTGCCGGTATCTGCCAGATTTAAATGGGGAGATTTTCCCCGGTTAAGAGAGGGGCAGATCATGAACAGTCAGGAGCAGGTGCTCGACCTCGTCCGCCGCTGGGCGCGGGCCGAGTTCGACGGTGACGCGGACGCCTTCGACGACCTCCTCGGCGACGACTTCGCCGGAATCGGTCCTGTGGGGTTCAAGTTGGACAAACGGCAGTGGGCGGGCCGGCACCGGGGCGACCTGAAGAACCACCACTTCGAGATTCTCGACCCGCAGGTGCGCCTCCACGGCGACACCGCGATCGTGGGCGGCGTGCAGGAGCAGCGGACTTCGGTCAGAGGGCACGAGGTCAACGACTCGTTCCGGCTGACCCTGGTCGCCGTCAAGCAGGGCGAGCGCTGGGTGATCGCCAACATCCAGCTCAGCGGCCCGCTCCAGGACCCGTCCGCGCCGCCGCCGTTCGCCCGTAAGCAGGGGTGAAACTTTCACCTCGTTTGCGCTGCTGGGGGTTGTGGGTGCGGGCTGGGCCCTGGGCGGCGGCACCGGCGTGTTCTAGAGTCATGGGAGCGCTCCCACATGCGGCCCACAACCTCTGGACGTGCCATGATCAGCAGACAGTGGGCGATCAGGGCGGCCGTGCCGCTGCTCGTCGCCGCCGGACTGGTCGTTCCCCGGGCGTCCGCCGTGTCCTGGTATGCGGCCGCCCCCTACCAGGACCCCAGCCTCCCCGTGCCCACGCGGGTGGCCGACCTCATGTCCAGGATGACGCTGGACGAGAAGCTCGGCCAGATGACCCAGGCCGAACGCGGCTCGGTCGGCAACTCCGACGTCACCACGTACCGGCTCGGCTCGGTACTGTCGGGCGGCGGCTCCACGCCGTCGCCCAACACGGCCGCGTCCTGGGCGGACATGTACGACGGATACCAGAACGCGGCCCTGGCCACGCCGCTCCGCATCCCCATCCTCTACGGGGCGGACGCCGTGCACGGCCACAACAACGTCGCCGGCGCCACGATCTTCCCGCACAACATCGGCGTCGGCGCCACCCGGGACCCCGCCCTCGTCGAGCGCATCGGCCGGGCGGTGGCCGAGGAGGTGTCGGGCACCGGCGTCGACTGGGACTTCGCCCCCTGCCTGTGCGTGGCGCGCAACGACCGGTGGGGCCGCACGTACGAGTCGTTCGGCGAGACGCCGGAGCTGCCCTCGTCCATGGCCACGATCGTGACGGGCCTGCAGGGCACCGCGTTGAACGGCCCCGCGTCCGTGCTCGCCACCGCCAAGCACTACGTCGGCGACGGCGGCACCACGGGCGGCGTGGACCAGGGCGACACCCGGCTGTCCGAGGCCGACCTGCGGGCGATCCACCTGCCGCCGTTCAGGGCCGCGGTGGAGCGCGGGGTCGGCTCGGTGATGATCTCGTTCAGCAGCTGGAACGGCGCCAGGCTGCACGGACAGCAGTACCTGATCACCACGGTGCTCAAGGGTGAGCTGGGCTTCTCCGGGTTCGTGGTCTCCGACTGGAACGGCATCGACCAGATCGACGGCGCCCCCGGCACGTCCGCGCTCGACGTGCGCACCGCCGTGAACGCGGGCATCGACATGGTGATGGTCCCCACGGCCTGGCGCCAGTTCATCGACCTGCTGCGGGCCGAGGTCCAGGCCGGCCGGGTGACCACGGCCAGGGTCGACGACGCGGTACGGCGCATCCTCACCAAGAAGTTCGAGCTCGGGCTGTTCGAGAAGCCGCTGACGGACCGCTCGTACACCTCGACCGTGGGCAGCGCCGCGCACCGCGCGCTGGCCCGCGAGGCGGTCGCCAAGTCGCAGGTCGTGCTGAAGAACGCGGGCAACGTGCTGCCGCTCGCCCGCAGCGGCAAGATCTTCGTGGCGGGCCGGAGCGCGGACAACATCGGCTACCAGAGCGGCGGCTGGACGATCTCCTGGCAGGGCTCGTCCGGCAACATCACCCCCGGCACCACCATCCTGCAGGGCATCAGGAACGGCGCGGGCTCCGGCACGACCGTCACCTACAGCCAGGACGGCACCGGCATCGACTCCTCCTACCGCGTCGCCGTCGCGGTGGTCGGCGAGCCGCCGTACGCCGAGGGCCAGGGTGACCGGCCCGGCAGCCTGGGCCTGGACGCCGTGGACCTCAACACCATCGCGAACCTGCGCGCGTCCGGCGTCCCGGTCGTCGTGGTGCTGGTCTCGGGCCGCCCCCTCGACGTCGCCTCCCAGCTGTCCGGCTGGAACGCACTGGTCGCCGCCTGGTTGCCGGGCACCGAGGGGCAGGGCGTGGCGGACGTGCTGTTCGGGACCGTCCAGCCGACCGGCAAGCTGCCGGTGACCTGGATGAGCAGCGCGTCCCAGCAGCCGATCAACTCCGGGGACGGGAAGACGCCGCTGTTCCCGTACGGGTTCGGTCTGACGTACGGGCAGGGGGACTCCACCCCGCCCACCGCGCCCGGCACTCCGGCCGCTTCCGCGGTCACCTCGTCGTCCGCCACTCTGACGTGGGCCGCCTCCGGCGACGACGTGGGGCTTGGAACTGTTCTTTGAGGAAGGCATTCCCGTGTACATGAGGTCGCTTGGGCGAGTGTTTGCGTTGACAGTCTGAAACGGTGCGTGTACGTTGCGTGTGCGATCTGGCACGACTGGTGCGGTGTCGGCTTTCGGGGCCTCCGTTCCACCGGAGCGATGGGCCGGGGCCTCCCCGGCTGCCTCTGGCCGCGTCGGTGTGGCCAGGTCGCCAGGGAGCCTGCCGCTCTGGATCGGGACCGCACGCGGGACGTGCGTCGCCGCCCAGGGTTGTACGTGGGGGACCAGTGCGCCCAAGACCGTTCGGGGCGTGCCGCTGTGCGGGACTCACTCCCGCTCGGTGTCGAGGAACGGTGACCGGGTACGACGTGGTGCGCGTACAGGGCTCGATGGGGACGACGGCGACAACCGCCTGCCGTCCGGCTACGCCTGCGGGTGACGGAAGGGCCGCCCGGCCCCTCCGCCGCCCGGTCACGGTCAGCGGTCGACGTGCAGCCGGTCGAACTCGACCGCCGGCGTGCTGCCGGCGAAGTTGCGGTCGACCTCGGCCCGCTCGGCGGCGCTGGGGTTCGCGTTGGTGCAGCTCACGGGCGCGCTCGACCCCGACATCAGGTCGGAGCACAGCCCGGTGCGCCGGTCGGGCAGGCCCAGGATGTGGCCAATCTCGTGGGTGGAGATGCGCAGCGGGTTGTAGCCCTGCGTGGTGGCCTGCCGGCCGATCCAGACCGTGCCGCGGCCCAGGCTGGTGGGCAGCGCGCGCGGCCAGCCGTTGTCGGCGTACACGACGAAGTCGGCGGGCGTTCCCTGGACGAGCCGGACGTTGACGACGCTGGAGTTCCAGAGCTGGGCCGCCTGGTTCACCACGGACACGAACTCGGCCGCCCTGCTCGCGTCGTACCTGACGACCCTGACCAGGGCCGCGGCCTGCGCGGGCGCGGTGACGAGCAGGAACGTGAGGCCGAGTAAGAGGGAGAGCGCGAGACGAAGGGGTCTGGGCACGGAGCCTCCTCCGGGAGTTGGGGGTGCCGCCACGGTATGCACGCACCCCGGCTCCGGGAGAGGTACCAGATTGCCCCTATCGCGGTGATATGGCGTGCGGGCCCCGGCCATCGCGGAGAACAGCCGAATGAAAACTGTCAGTGGCCGAACGCATACTCAGAGCATGCAGGATGAGCCTCTCGAACTCGGCGAGATCGCCACCCCCACCTGGAATGTTCACAACGACAAGATGGCGGAGGTCGGTTTCCTGACCATCGCCAGGCGGCTGCCGTCGCTCGTGACACAGGCGATGCGCATGGCCTGGGGCGCGAGCCCGCGCGACACCCTGGCCACGATCACGCTCAACCTCCTCGGCGGCGTCTTCACGGCCTTCGGCCTGCTGGCGACCACCGGCGTCCTCAGCGCCCTCTTCAGCGAGGGCCCGACCCCCGATCGCGTGCTGGCCGCGCTGCCCAGCCTCGCCCTGGTCGGCGGCGCGGCCGTGCTGCGCACGACCGTTCAGGCGGGCGCGGGCTGGGCGGAGTCGCGCCTCAACCCGCAGATCACCCGGCTGACGGAGGAGCGCCTGTACGGGCTGACCAGCCGGGTGGAGCTCGTGGCCTACGACGACCCCGAGTTCCACGACGCCCTGGAACGCGCCAGGAGCCGGGGCGCGGGCGTGGCCGACTCCGTGGTGTCGTCGGCCATCGACGTGGTCACGGCCGCGGTCGGCATCGCGGCCGCGGCCGGCGTGCTCGGCCTGCTCCACCCGGTGCTCCTGCCGCTGCTGCTGCTCGCCGTCCTGCCCGACGCCTGGGCGGCGGTCCGCAGCGCGCGCATGCGCTACGCGACCATGTACGGCCTCATCCCGGCCCGCCGCCGCAAGTGGATCATCGCGGAGTTGCTGGCCGAGCGAGAGGCCGCGGCCGAGGTCCGTTCGTTCACGATGCGCGGCTTCCTGCTGCGCATGTACGACGCGGTGGCCAGGGCCGAGCAGGACGTCCTGCTCCAACTGGCCAGACGCCAGACCGTCGCCCGCCTGGTCGGCGAGGCCCTCGGCGGCCTGGGCACCGCCCTCGTCTACGTGGCCCTCGGCGTGCTCCTGGCCCTGGCCGCGATCCCGCTGGCGGTGGCGGGCACCGCCGTCCTGGCGATCAGATCGGGCCAGAGCTCGCTGAGCAGTTTCCTGTACGCCACCAACCGCCTCTACGAGCAGGGCCTCTACTTCACCGACTTCCTCGAGTTCTGCGAGGACGCCGAGCGCCGCCTGACCGCCCCCCGCCCGGCCGCGGCCCCGATCGGCTTCGACCGCATCACGGGCACGGACATCACCTTCACCTACCCCGGCGCCGAGGCGCCCGCCCTGCGCGAGGTCTCGATCGAGATCAAACGCGGCGAGGTCATCGCCTTCGTCG